>NZ_CAMYKH010000038.1 GCF_947258935.1 uncultured Muriicola sp. | reverse complement strand
TTGAACATGGAATTCAGCGGGAAGAATCCCATGATGGCATCTGTAGTCTCCGAATCGAATAGTTTCCAGCGGATCATTCCTCTGACAAATCCTTCAAATACTTGCCATAATATGAGGAATCCCAGGGCAAATGCCGATCTTTTAACCAACACGCCAAGAAATAAACAGAAAGTGAAAAACCCAACCAACTTCACAAAAAATGCCAATAGAAATTGCAGGTCAGAAAAAATTATGGATAATTCGTCATAGTCAGAGTATATCAACCCAAGGATCATGGAGACCACAAAAACAAAGATCGTTGAGATCAAGGAGAAAGAAATAACGGTCAGGAATTTTGAGAGTACAAATTCTTTCTTCGAAAGTCCGTCTATCAGATTTTGTTTGATGGTCTTATTGCTGTATTCATTAGACATCATAGATACGATCACTATAGCGAGGAACAGTTTAAAAAAGGCCGTGACAAAGGTGTTAAAATGCCAGATATAGGGAAAGTTGAAAATACCTTGTTCTGCAAGGTGAAATTTAATGGGGCCAATATCAAATTTGATGGCGGCCACCAATGCTATAGACGTAAGCAGAACAAAATACGCAATGATAAGGACCTTGCTGGAACGGTTGTTCCAAAGTTTAATAAATTCTATTTGTAAGAGCCTTTTCATAGGTTTTTGGTAAGTGTTAAGAATTGTTCTTCAAGACTTTCTTTTCTCATCACCAAATGTGTGAGGATGATTCCATTTTTAAATAGGAATTCATTAAGAGTACCAGGCTCCATTTTTTCATTTAGCACTGCCGTGATCAATCCGTTTTCTTCTTCTATTTTTCCAAATCTCGGATCTTCTTCCAATAACTTTACAAGGGCTTCTGATTTATTGCTCTTTAGCTCTAAATATCCATGACTGGCCAACATATTATCTACCTTACCCGCATATATTTTTTCTCCTTTTCTAAGGATGACTACATGGGTACATACTTTCTCCACCTCGTCCAGAAGATGAGACGCCAATAAAATAGTTGTCCCCTGGGAGGCGATCTTTTTTATGATCTGCCTTATTTGATGGATCCCCTGAGGGTCGAGCCCATTTGTAGGCTCATCTAAAATGAGGATCTCCGGATCGTTCAGGAGTGCCGAGGCTATGGCAAGTCGCTGTTTCATACCCAGCGAATAGGTTTTGAATTTACTGTTCCTTCTTTCCCATAAACCAACCAGTTGCAGGGTATCCTCAATCTTATCTTTGGAAACCCCCTTGATCTTACAGACAAGCTTTAGATTTTGTAAAGCAGACATATAGGGATAGAAATTGGGCCGCTCAATAATAGCCCCAACCTTTTTTAAAGCATCATGGGTTGTGGTATTGCCATCGAACCAGCTAAAGGAGCCACTAGTGGGATTCACTACATTGAGGACGATTCCAAGGGTGGTCGATTTTCCGCTGCCGTTTGGCCCTAATATTCCATAGACATTGCCTTTTTCAATAGAAAAGGACAGATCTTTTACAGCGGTTAGATATCCGAATTTTTTGGTCAGATTAGAGACCGTAAGAATCGTTTCCAAATAGTGCTTAGTTTAGGCAGTTTATAGTAACTTGACGACGAAAACCATAAATTGTTACAATAGAATCGTATAAAAGGTAAATTCCTATGACTCAACAACGGCTGATGTCCAAGAAAAAACCCTCCTTTCCAGTGAGCAAAAAACTCGATGCTTTCCTGGAAATGTACAACCGGAAAATTGAGCTCCCTATTTTTTATGAAGATTTACTCAGATTTTCGGGCTCTGTGGTGGTCTATGATGAGGAAGGCAATGATACATTATGGATTCGGGTATATTACTCCGATTCTGATCGCAAAGAAATTGATCTTAGTTTAAAAAAAGTTTATTCCGTGCTTCATTCAGATGGTACCGATCATATTTTTCAGTATCTCAATATTGATGCTGTGGATTATTGTACGTTTGGTAATTCCAAACCTTTCAGAATAAAGGTCCGAAATATCTTAAATGAGAACTTCACTTATTTTTATATAAAAAAGGCGGATGCTTCGCGCATTTATGGGTTAGAACTAGAGCATATGCTCTCCCCCTATAATCTGAATTATCTTGTTTGTAAGGATACACTCATCGAAGAACATATTGCAGGGATCCCGGGAGATATTTTTATAAAAAATATGTTACCCCACTGCACTGATTCTGAAAAGTCGCAATTAGCCAAAGAGTTTGTGAAGTTCAATGAGCGATCTATGATCCAATTATTGGGTGACATGCGGTCCTATAACTATGTGATTATTCCTATACATGATTTTGACCACGTCGTTTACAGAATACGTGCCATTGATTTTGATCAGCAGTGCTTTGAAGGGAAACTCAATGTATACCGCCCGCAGTTTTTTAAAGAAAACCTAAAAATGGTCGAGTTGGTTTCAAGCAAATTGCTCGAGAATTCCATAGAACAATATAAAGTTGAAGAACGCTCTATAATTGCCAAACGGATCATTAGTACCAACAAGCGTATAAATCGACTTATAAGCGCTTGCAAAACAGATAAAATCTCCCTTCCTGAGAACGTGGAACGATTAAAAATGGAAATTTTCGATTTTACCCATGATATCAAGTTCAAAAAGTGCAAAACAATGGGGGAGATCCTGAACCTTACCTTAGATTTTGTTAAAAGAAATTATGAAAATGTAAGTATGAGGCAGATCATTGATAAAAATATCAATATCAAATAAAGCTTTGTAAAATACGTCGCTGAAAAAACTAACCCTTACTACTTCATTTCCTTATTAAAGTATACCAGATAATAGTACATCTGTTTTTCCTCATCCCAGCCTTTCTCTACAAATCGTTCTGCAGATTCTGGATTGATAAAATCCATGCGGATCTGAATATTGGTATCAAGGGTTATTACATTTTTGATCTTTTTACGTGAATCTGAAACTGCTTTGTTGGCAATAGGAAAGGTTGAAACATCCTCAATGCTGTACTTGGGACCTTTTTCTACCTTGTAGTGTTTGAACTCTGGGATAAGTTCCGGATTCTCCATTACTTCATTGAGAAACAGCGATTCCTCAAAGGCATCGTTTTTAGCAAAATGGTTTACAGCCCGATTCATAAACAGTACTTCTTGTTGTTTATCTTCTGCAGGCAAGACCACATCCTTGGCAAAGTTCTGGCAGAATTTAAGATAATTTTTCGTGTAAAAATTGTCGTCTGGGAGTATATTAACCCCAAGAAAATTTTCCAGCCAATACTTCGTATCGTATCGATTGCTGTCCACAGACAAAACCTTGAATCCTTCTTCTCCCAAGGTGTTAAAAATAAGGCATCCCTTATCTAATTTGTTCAGATTTACACCCTGTTCCAGGATCATTTCCAGATGAGTTCCTTTTTCCTGGAATTGTAGAAATTCTTGTTTGATCTCACTCTTAAAGATCCCCACGGCGTCTATTTTTTCATTATCAAGGACCATATTACTGAAATGGGCAACAAATACTTCTCCACTTTTGATATGTGGATGATTTGATTGATCGTATAAAAAACGCGTTATTTTCCTGGCGTGTTCTTGCAGTGAGTCCGGATCTTCAAAAATATTTTTGGCGGCCAGATAGATCTCATTAAACTCAAGATCAGCCTCATGGGAAAGCTTAAAGTAATTCTCTTCCTTTTCGCGAAAGGGTTTTAGAAAGAACTCCTTTAAAAGTCCTCTGGTTTCATCATTGAGAGGTTGAGGTTCTTCAGAGAGAAAGAGACCTTCATTTTTGTTTTTATTGCCAACGCGGTGCAGCGATAAACTATCGATCTGTTAATTAAAAAGATTGATCATAGGGGATACTTGGTTTAAGAAAGAGTTGGGAAAATAATGTGATTCATAAGTCCTGTTCCGGTAGGGAGTAGTTTAATTCCAGTTTTCTTCAAAATCGAGATCGTCGTATCGATCAAAAGTTTCATCGAAATCGAAATTGGGATCTGCTTCAAAATTCTTTTCCGGAGGCGATTCAGGCAATTCTCCAAAACTAAAGAGAATGTTGGGATAGTCGTGTCCCTCAGTATTTTCAACAATATCTGCCAATTCCACATAAAAGGTCCACATACTTAAGAAGTCATAGACGTAGATCAATTTTGGTGTTTGGCGCGTAAGGATATCTTCGAGAAATGTTTCATTCATCAAACGGACAGAGGAAGCGCCCTCGCTCATATCGAAAAGGGCGATCTCTTCATCCTGATTCCAATTTTCATCACAGGTATAAAATGATGCCATTTCTTCACCCAGAAAGCCAAAGGCCTGGGTAATGGCGTTGTGGAAATCTTCCAGGGTGCTCTCAGCCTTTATCTCGATATCTCTAAAAATATCCTCCTTGGCATCCAGTATTATCCTGATCTTGTAAATCATGCTTACTACGTTTACCTGGGTCAAAGTTACAAAGTTTCAATGGTTGTTACGTTCTTTTGGGTTTCCAATACCAAATAAAATTGAAGCCCAAATAAGAGCGACGCAAGGATAAGGTGTAGCGGCTGACTCCCAAAAGGGAAATCAAAATAATACATGGCAATTCCCGATAAGATCTCTAGACCTATCAGAACCAAGACCCAATAAATCTTGTTCAATCCCAGTTTTTTTGAGACAATTTGATATGCGATCCAGGCATTTAAAAGAACCACCAAAATTGAAATGGAGCGGTGGATATAAAATTGCACAGTGGGTTGGGAGAGCCAGAGCATTTTGGCCTGTTCTCCCAGCTGATCTATTTGATCATCAACGAATTGCCTTACTTGTGTTCCCAAGATAATTTGTACCATTGTTACCCCTAATGCCAGCCACAATAGTTGATGTATTCCGCGGGCAGAGACAGCCAAGCTAGCTTTAGAGCTGGTTTTCTCCAATACATAGATCAACAGTGCAACGATGACCAGGGCCATCATCATATGCATGGTGATCCTTACGGGGAGCAAAACTGAGTATACCACGGTGGCCCCAAGCCATCCCTGAAAGAGCATACCTATGACTATCAGCCAGGAAATGATAGTGATCTTTTTATCTGTTTTCCAATAATAGCATGAGGCAATAGCCAGAAATAGGGTGGCAAGACCTGCTAAAGCACCTAAAAGTCGATTTATGTATTCTATCCAGGTGTGGGTAGCATTAAAAATGGCATAGTCGTGTTTTTGGTAAGCTGCCCAATGTGCATCGTTATACGTACTACCGGTGACATGGTCCACAGTAGCTACCCATAAGGATTCGTTTCTAATGATCACCTGTCCTTCCTTAAATACGCGTTGGGGTTGCCATTCCAATTCCGATGCTTCAGTTGGGGGGATGTAATATCCAAAACACTTGGGCCAGTCCGGACATCCCATCCCACTTCCTGTCATGCGAACCACGGCCCCAGCGATGATCACCAAATAGACGAGGATGAGGGAGGTTTTTGCAAGTGGGCGAAACAATTTGATCATAAGAGCCGTGTTTTGGCCTACAAAAATACTACTCTTTTTAAAGAAAAGTATGGAAGGATGCTCTCAGTTGGATAGATAATCAATATGGGTGATAATTCGATTTTATTTTGTGATCCCCATAGCCTTTGCTTTTTGGATCATATAGGCTTTAGCCGCCTCATATTCGTTAGGGATCTCCCCTTCCAGGATAGCCTCTTTAATGGCATCTTTGATCATCCCTATTTCGCGAGACGGAGGCAGTCCAAAGGTTTTCATGATCTCTTCACCGCTTACAGGGGGCTGAAAATTACGGATGTGATCCCGGGCCTCTACTTCCTCTATCTTTTGACGAACCAGGCGAAAGTTATTCTTGTATTTTTTCTGTTTCCTTGGGTTTTTTGTAGTGATATCGGCCTCACAAAGTGTCATGAGATCATCAACGTAATCGCCAGCATCAAAGATCAAACGACGCACGGCAGAATCGGTCACGAAATCTTCTGAAAGGACAATAGGTCTGGAACTCATCAGCACCATTTTCTGAACAAACTTCATCTTCTCATTTAAAGGCATATGCATCCTTTTAAAGAGTTTGTACACCATTTTGGATCCTACAAACTCATGTGCGTGAAACGTCCAGCCAATCTTTTTATCGAATTTTTTGGTGGGGGCTTTGCCAATATCGTGTAGCAAGGCAGCCCAACGAAGCCAAAGGTTATCTGTGGCCTTTGCAATGTTATCAACTACTTCCAGGGTATGCCAAAAATTGTCTTTATGCCGCTGGCCCTCTACTTCTTCAATTCCCTGTAAGGCAATTAATTCCGGGAGGATCAACCCTACTAATCCTGTCTGATGCAAAAGTTTGAATCCAACAGACGGAACTTCGCTCATTATGATCTTGTTTAATTCGTCTACGATACGTTCGTTGGAAATGATCTTGATCCTATCCTTGTTCTCCGTGATAGCCTCCAGGGACCTGGGTTCTATAATGAAATTCAATTGCGATGCGAACCGGATGGCGCGAAGCATTCTTAAAGGATCATCAGAATAGGTAATTGAAGGATCTAAAGGTGTTCTGATCAGTTTTGTCTTAAGATCGTTCACTCCCTGGAAAGGATCTACTAACAAGCCGAAATTATTCGAATTTAAAGACAAGGCCAGGGCATTTATAGTAAAATCGCGGCGTTTCTGATCATCTTCCAGCGTGCCATTTTCCACTACAGGATTCCGACTCTCTCTGTTATAACTCTCTTTCCTGGCACCGACAAATTCAACTTCCTTATCCTTGTATTTGAGCATGGCGGTTCCAAAGTTCTTAAAAACGGTAACCTCTGGTTTACCAGGAGTTAATGATGCCACTTTTTTGGCCAGGTCAATACCACTGCCAACGGCTACAATATCAATATCTTTAGGAATACCACGTTCTAGCAGGAGATCCCTTACAAAGCCTCCTATAACATAACACTCCAGTGAAAGTGCTTCAGCCGCTTCAGCGATCGTTCTAAACACCTCATCTTGTAATGCTTCCTTGTAGTTGGTCTTGATCATAGTTATTCCCGAATAACTTTTACGGTACCGTCATTGCCTAATTTTATGATGGAGGAAGAGGAACCATTTGTTTTTTCACGATCTAAATTTACCACATAGTCCACTCCTTTTAAAATAGCCTCACTTATTTTATTAAAACCAACTGGTGTAGGTTCTCCTGATATGTTGGCTGATGTAGATACGATTGGCTTGCCGAACTTGTTTATTAGATATTGGCAAAACTTGTCAGAGGCTACTCTAATGGCCAGGGTATTATCTTCAGCAATAAGATTTTTAGCTATTCCTTTAGGATTATCATAGATTATAGTAGTGGGTTTTGATGCAAGGTCGATTATGTCATAGGCTACTTCCGGTACTTTTTCTACATGTCTTTCAAGCATGCCATCATTAGCCACCAAGCATATCATGGCTTTAGTATCCGGCCTTTTTTTCAAAGAATAGATCTTGTCCACTGCTTCCTCATTGGCAGCGTCACAGCCTATCCCCCATACAGTATCTGTGGGGTAAAGGATCAGACCGCCTTTGGAAATTACTTCAATAGCTTTGTTGATTTCTTCGGTCATTATTCTGAAAAATGGTCATTGTGTCAAAAATAGGTTTTCTTTAGATCGATGGCTTAATTTTCGAATAGGATTACTACAAAAATCGATAACTTTGAAAACAACCTTACAGATTATCAAACTTAACAGAATATTGTATGCTCAAGAAACTTAGACTGTTTGTTGGTGGGTTTTATTTTACCCATTTCAAAAAGGTATATAAAAAAAATAATCTCGTAATTCATATTCCCTATGATCTGACCGACTACGTATTTCGTGGTCGTTTTGTTTATAATTCCTATGAGGAAGAAGAGGCACGCTATTTGTCACAATACTTACCTCCAAAAGCTAGAGTATTAGAATTAGGAGCATGTTTAGGATATGTTTCGTGTCTCACGAATCAGTTGTTAGATGATCCTACAAAACATGTGGTTTTAGAAGCGAACCCAAATTTGATCCCATCTTTAGAGCGCAACAAAAAAGAAAATCATTGTGCTTTTCATATAGAAAATGTAGTAATCGCAAACCAAAAATCAATTGACTTCTATGTACATGATCTTATCGTCGGAGGTAGTTCAAAGCGAACAACACAAAATAAAATAACAGTCGCAGGTGTTGATTTTGCCTGGATAATCAAAAAATACGGTTTCGAGTTCGATACTTTGATATTAGATATTGAGGGCGGGGAGCTTGAACTATTTAGAAACTTCGCGGACGACATCGCTAAGTTTGATAATATTTATGTTGAACTTCATCCATTCGCAAATATTCTTACCAATGAAGAGGCCCAGGAATGCGAGAATATATTGAGTTCTTTAGGATTTACTTTGATTGTCAGAGATGGTAATTTCCAAATTTGGGAAAAGTAAACATCTGACAATCTTTGAAATTTAAAAATGAAAAACCGGCAAAAAGGATTTTGAATATGTACCTATTGATCTTTTTTATATTTCAACTTATTTCTCTGTACAAACTCTATGTCGAGAATGTCTTTACTTTTAAAACTTAAAGCTTCATGAGTGGCGCTCAAATCCCTACAGAGTTTCCTAAGTCCGATGGGTTCTAGTGAAGCTGCGTGATCGGTGCCCTTCCATGTTCTATCTAATGTGAAATGTCTTTCGATTACACTGGCGCCTAATGTATAGGCAGCCACGTCAATAGCAATACCTAAATGATGACCCGAAAAGCCAATGCTCTTTACTTTTTTTTCATATTTTTCCCTTAATCTCAGGATATCCAACAAACAGACATCTTTAAAAGGTACGGGATAACCTGATGTACAGTTGTAAATGACCAAATCTTTGCTTCTTTTAGCCTTGTTAAAAAAATTTATTATAATTTCTATTTCAGCCTTGGTTGTCATCCCGGTAGAAACATGGATTTCTCCATGGTAATTCTCACACAACCAAGCCAACATTTTAAAATTATTGTTACAGGCTGATGGAATTTTGATAAAATCAGGATTAAGGCTTGCGATTTCCTTAGCAGAAGTGGTCTCCCATACAGAGGCGGAGTAGGTAATTCCAACTTCATCGCAATAGTTTTTTAACTCATGGTGTTGTGCTATGTCAAACTCTAAAAACTCTCGGTGGGCCCCATAAGTATTACCATATGAGTTGGCAGGATTGGGGTGTAGAGCATTGTATTGTTCACTTGTAAGCAGCTCTTTGTTATTTCTTTTTTGAAATTTAACTGCATTGGCATTGCCAAAAATTTTGGCCATATAGATCATTTCTTTGGCAATTTTTATGTCGCCCTTATGATTACATCCGATTTCGGCGATGATAAAGGGTTTTTTATATATCATTAAATCTTAGGTTATAATTAATTATAAATTCAGTTGCTTCTCGTATGGCTCCCTGCCCCGATTTGTTGTTGAGCACTATATCTGCATGAAATTTTATAGGTTTCGTGGCATTTGATGGGCAAAAAGACCATCCAGCCCTGAGTATATTACTTAAATCGTTTACATCATCCCCGATATAAGCAATTTCTTTTGGGGAGATTTTTCTTTCTGCACAGTAATTTTCCAAACAAGAATATTTATCTTTTATCCCTAGATAAACATCGACTAAATTTAATTTTTTCATGCGCTGATTTACTAACTTCGAATTTTCCGAAGTCATGACAATCACCTTTACACTGTTTTCCCTTAAAATTTCAAGACCCATCCCATCCCTCATATCAAATGATTTGGAAAACTCACCCTCTTTATTGTAATTTACGCTGCCATCTGTAAATACGCCATCCACATCTAACACCAAATAGTTTATTCTTTGATTTGACTTATTGGATTTATAGGCTGAAATCAACAACTGTTCTACAACTTGCCAATCGGTTTCAGAATCTATTTCGACCATTGTAATATCTGGCATTTCAATGGTTGCGATTTTTCCACTTATTCTGTTTTTGGATTTTAGGAGTGCAGTTTTTGTTGTGCAATAGATAGCACCATTTTCTATTAAAAGTCCATCAAAATCCTGTCTCCGTGGTCGATTTTTGTAATCGTAATTTAGGCTTTCTCCATCTTTCGACCAAGTAAACCGATGGGTATTCACAACACTCAATATCGCATCCAGACCATTATTTTCCAATTTCTCCAGAGCATTATTAATATCATTTCTCTTAGTAAGGGGGGAGGTGGCCTGTAATAAACAAAATGTGTCAAAATCAAAATTAAGGCCATCGCAAAATTCTAATATGGCGTCCTCAGTGGAAGAGGTGTCAGTAGCATTTTCAGCGATGCGTTTGATACAGAAAACCTTTGAGGACCATTCAAAATGGAGTGTTACGTAGTCGATAATTTCCTCATCATCTGTAAAAACAAATACTTTATCCAAGTTAGAAAATAAGGCCTCAGTCAATACCCAGGTGAATAATGGTCGCCCTAATAGTTTCTTTTTATTCTTGTTCAGGATACCCTTGGAATTTTTTCTTAAGGGTATAAATCCGATTGTTGTTTTTGACATTTTTTAGTTTTCTATTGGTCAATGACCATATGTTTTACCAAATCTCTTGTTGCCTTGACGGTAAATTTATCCAAATAATCCTTACCTAGAAAGAATCGTTCCTTAACAGTTTCCAAATTGGACAATGCCGTTGAAAATAAGGTGTACCCCTTTGCAAAATAAAAGCCATCTTGAAGCCCCAAAATCTCGATAGGAAATAGAGCGGGTAGAACAACAATATCATTAAAATGATCTTCATATTTAGTAAGCTCCCTTGGGTGTGTTTTCAGTATAATATTCATATGTTTCGGTACCTTGGAAACCACATCTTTATAAATTTTTATTTTTTCAGCTTCGTCTTTGATTACTTTATCCTCAGAGAGAGGTTGGGTAAGGATAAGCGCATTATTATCTCCTTTGATATCAAAATCGTATTTCGGTAGAAAAATAGAAAATATTTCCTGCTTGGTTCTTTCATCCAATTTAGCAACCTCTTTTTTGATATTCAATTCAACCGCCTTAATTTGCAATTGTAAAGGCAACCTTTTAGGAAACTGCGCAAAGATTTTTTTCACTTCTTTATCAAATCCGCCGCCAATAGGAGTTTTGGTAATATAATGTTTTACGAATTGTTCAAAAACCCCATGTCTTCGCCTATAAGTTCTGGCCCCATCTTCTATCATATTGATATCTTTGTTCCCAAATTGATATAAAAAATAGCTTTTGGAAGAATCAGAATCGCATAGATAGATATCTGAGGAGGCTATAAATTCCTTTTCTTTTTTTAAAATAGGATGCTTTAACTCCAAATAAGGAATCAATTTCTTTTTCCTACGGAAGGAGTAATTGAACTTTCCCAAATCAGCAATATGATCTTTTCGTTCTGAAATAATATAAACATCCCTAAAAAATCCTTTTCTAAGATTTGGAATCAATTCCTCTATCCTGGGAGTGCTCTCAATCAAAAAAAGAATGTTGTTCCCACAAATATTCTGAGAGTAACCGGAATCGTTTAAGATATGTAGAATCGAAAGATATATATGATATATAGTGGAGCCAACATAAGTTCGTTTCATGAGTTTACTTTGTTTCTTCTTAATGGAAATCCTATCAATGAAACGTATTCAACACATGTATGAAAGGATTTGATTGTTTGATACTATAATGGTTTTATTTAAATTTTGGAATTTTTATGAGAGATGGAATTCAAAAAACTACATTTGTAAAAATAGTGAAAATTGAATCATTTTTGATGAGCAAGGTTAGTGTCATTATTAGCACATTTAACAAACCTGAATGGTTAGAAAAAGTCCTTTGGGGATTCAATTGCCAGACCTATAAGGATTTTGAAATGATAATAGCCGATGACGGTTCTGGTCCCCAAACCAAGGAACTGATTGACAATATGCGTAAAAAATTATCGTATACTATTAAACATGTATGGCAAGAAGATGATGGTTTTCAGAAATGTAGAATTCTTAACAAAGCAATTCTTGCAAGCCAAACAGATTACATAATCATGACTGATGGGGATTGCATACCAAGGGAGGATTTCGTCCAGGTACATTATATAAATAAGGAACCGGGAACCTTCATTTCAGGAGGGTACTACATGCTACCAATGAACATTTCAATTGCGATAACCAAGGAGGATATAGAAAAACAGAATTGTTTTAATATACATTGGTTAAAGGAAAAAGGACTTCCAAAAACATTTAAGAACAACAAGCTCACAGCGAAAGGTTTTATTTCCACGCTATTTAACACATTTACGCCCACCAACGCAAGTTGGAACGGGCATAATTCTTCAGGATGGAAGAAAGATATATTAAATGTTAATGGGTTTGATGAACGTATGCAATACGGTGGAGAAGATAGAGAATTTGGCGAACGGCTGTTTAATTTCGGTGTAAAATCCAAGCAGTTACGTTATAGTGCTGTATGTGTTCATCTAGATCATGAACGTGGTTACAGGACTCCCGAAGCCATTGCAAAGAACCAAGTGATTCGAAAGGAAGTTAGACAAAACCAAAGCGTTTGGACTTATTACGGCATAACTAAATAATATGCCAACTCATTTTTCTTTTCCAACTTTTTTAACTCCCTATATCTTTCAAGGTCGCATAAAGAGTTCAGGTAGCAAATAATTATGCCTTTTTTTCCGTCCAGGATCCCTAATCGTAGTATAAAGTGATTAAAGAATTTCCAAGCAGGTTTTACAATGTAGTAGAAGTAATTGAACCTTTTTTCACGATAAAAATCCTCTTTGGCTTTTAAACGGCCATAGTTCAACATCTTCGCTTTATAATCTTCGTAATTCTTATAGCAGTAATGGATCAGCTTCTCATTGAGGATGCCAGAAGTGCCATTTACTTCAAGGGTTTCATGAACTATTTTCTTATCTGAGAATTTAGCCTTGTCCTTTTGGAATAATCGATAATTCTTATCGGTTTGCCATCCGCTAAAACGGAGTGCCGACTTTTGGAACATGAATTTTCTGTAGAACCAATAGGCGGCGTGAGGTTGATCTTCCTGCACGGTTGCTTCAATTTCTTTCCTAAGTCCTTCCGGGACAATTTCGTCTGCATCCAGGAATAGAATCCATGGATTAGATGCCTGAGTGAGGGCAAATGTTTTCTGTAACGTGAAATTGGAAAACGGATGTTGTAGAACCTTTACTTTTGGATGATCTTGGAGATATTCATATGTGCCATCCGTACTATATGAATCTACTACCACGATCTCATCGGCAAAAGAAACAGAATCAATACAATGTTCAATATACCCCATTTCATTATAGGTGATTATAAGGGCTGTAATTTTATGATTCTCTTTTTTCATACTATCAGAATCTTATTGGAGACTTGTTTTAAATACAAAGTTATAACAATAAAAATGTCATAAAATTGTCTTTTAAAGAATATTCCTACAAATTATACAGCAACATTATACTCTCGTAACGCATTATTTAAGGAAGTCTTCAAATCGGTACTTGGTTTGCGTTTCCCAATGATCAGGGCACATGGAACTTGATAGGATCCTGCCGGAAATTCTTTGGTGTAACTCCCTGGTATAACAACTGAACGCGAAGGAACCCTACCTTTTAGTTCCACTGGTGCAGATCCTGTGACATCTATTATCTTAGTTGAAGCCGTTAATACCACATTGGCACCAAGTACGGCTTCTTTTTCTACTCGTACTCCTTCTACTACTATACAACGGCTACCAATAAAGGCATTATCTTCAATGATGACGGGAGAAGCCTGCAAAGGTTCTAAGACACCACCTATCCCAACTCCTCCACTTAAATGAACGTTCTTTCCTATTTGAGCACAACTACCTACTGTGGCCCAGGTATCAACCATAGTACCTTCATCTACATAGGCACCAATATTCACATAACAGGGCATCAAAATGGTTCCTGGTGCTATATAAGCGCCATGTCTTGCAACGGCATGTGGTACCACTCTAATACCTTTTTCCTTATAACCTTTTTTTAGAGGAATTTTATCGTGGTATTCAAAGATCCCAACTTCCATAGTTTCCATTTTCTGGATGGGGAAATACAGGACCACCGCCTTTTTAACCCATTCATTGATCTGCCAACCCCCTTCGGTTGGTTCGGCACATCGGAGACTTCCCGAATCAACAAGATTGATCACTTCTCTAATAGCCTTCTGTGTATCAGCTTCTCTTAGTAATTCACGGTTTTCCCATGCTTTTTCGATGGTAATTTGTAATTCCTTCATGGAGTTGCTTAAAATTTTTGCAAAGATAGGATGTAGGCCGGGATTATGAGGTCGAATTTTGTAGGAATAACAATTTATCCTGTATTTTTGCAAAAAAATAATACTTGGGGAGGATCATTGGCTTGGATTATGGGAAAGTAAGAACGGGGATCGCTGTAACGGATGAATTACAATTGATCGCTTCAGGCCTTACCACAGTGCTTACATCAGATTTGTTGACCTTTCTAAAAGACTATGTTAGTGAAGAAAATGTAACATCCTTTGTAGTAGGAGAGCCTAAGCAAATGAACAATACACCCTCGGAATCGGAAATCCTGATCGGGCCTTTTATCCAGGTATTAAAACAATCATTTCCTGAAATACCCGTTTATCGACAGGATGAACGCTTTACCTCACAAATGGCCGTAAAAAGTATGGTAGCTTCCGGGATGAAGAGAAAAGATAGAAGGGAAAAAGCAATGGTAGATAAGATCAGTGCTACGCTAATCCTGCAAGGATACCTGGATCGAATAAAATAGAGTAGAAAGCAAAATAATAGCTTGAAGAATAAAAAGAATATAATATGATATTGCCTATTATAGCATATGGGGATCCGGTACTCAGGAAAGTGTGTACGGATATTGATCAGCAATTCGAGGGTTTAGAAACACTTATCCGCAATATGTGGGATACCATGTACAATGCCAACGGCGTTGGTCTTGCGGCCCCTCAAATAGGATTGCCTATACGGCTATTTATGGTAGATACGTCTCCCTTCGCAGAAGATGAGGATCTTACAAAAGAGGAGCAGCAAGAACTTGCGGAATTTAAAAAAGTATTTATCAATGCCAAGATGGTAGAGGAAACGGGCACAACATGGCCATTTAATGAAGGTTGTCTTAGTATTCCGGATATTCGTGAGGATGTATCCAGGAAAGATACCATCAACATTGAGTATATGGATGAACAATTCAACGTGCATACCCATACCTACGACGGCCTTTTGGCCAGGGTCATTCAACATGAATACGACCATATTGAAGGTATTCTTTTTACCGATAAGGTCTCCAGCCTGAAAAAACGCTTATTAAAAGGGAAGTTGACCAACATTTCGAAAGGTAAAATTGAAGTAGATTATAAAATGCGCTTTCCATTGTTAAAAAAAGCTAGGTAGTGGTGGGCAAAACAGTTTAATTTTTCATATTTGCGCCGAAATAAGTGAATTCTATGAGTTTAGATAAAATTTTATCAATAGGGGGAAAACCCGGTTTATTCAAATTGGTGACCCAAACCAGGACAGGCTTTGTGGCCGAGTCTCTTATAGATGGTAAAAGGATCACAGTAGGTATGACCAGTAATGTAAGTGTGTTATCCGAGATCGCTATATTCACTCTGGAAGAAGAATTACCCTTAGTAGCAGTTTTTAAAAAGATTCAGGAGAAGGAAGATGGAGGTAAGACCTCAGTTGGACACAAAGAAGACAAATTAAAATTGGAAGAGTATTTTTTTGAGGTAGTTCCCGATTATGATGAGGACCGAGTTTATCCCAGTGATATCAAAAAAGTGATCCAATGGTATAATTTATTACATCAGCATGGGATCACAGATTTTACTGTTGAAGAAGAGGCTGAAGCCGATACGGAAAAAAAATAATACATCTCTTTTCTCTCCTATTTTAATAGGATAACTTCCCGTATTAATTCTTTATATTAGGAGCTTCATTTAAAAAAACACTCCTAATGAATCGGTCTATTACTTTCCTATTTTTACTATCACTTTTATTGGTTCCGGGACAATCACTTCTGGCACAAGATACCATACAGAAAACAGACTCCATTAAGAAGGCTACCAAGGAACTACCGCTTGAGCCAGAACGCACCATTGCCTTTTCAACTTCAGAAGCCACCTGGATGTCGCTCGATGTAAGTCCGGATGGTAAAACCATTGTTTTCGATCTTATGGGGGATATATATTCCATCCCAATAACTGGAGGAAAGGCCACAGCAATCACAAGCGGAATTGCCTACGATGTTCATCCGCGATTTAGTCCGGATGGAAAATCCATAGTATTTATTTCAGACAAAAGTGGCTCGGATAATATCTGGACCCTTCGCCTAGAGGACAAGGAAGAAAAACAGATCAGTAAAGAAAGTAGGCATAATTTCTTTTCTGCAGAATGGACACCAGACGGTGACTATATCGTTGGCGCCAAAGGAAGAAGAAATATTAAATTAAATATCTATCACAAAGAAGGTGGGGGAGGAAGCGCCTTGATCGGGGAACCTAAGGAACTTAAGGTCATAGATCCTGCCTTTAGTGCAGATGGCAAGTTGTTGTATTTTTCACAACGACGAAATGCCTGGAACTATAATGCACAACTTCCACAATATCAAATAGGCACCTATGATATGGAAGATGGCGACATGGATGTTATTACATCCCGATATGGATCTGCCTTTACCCCAACCTTGTCGCCGGATGGAAAATGGCTTGTTTTTGGGAATCGATTCGAGGCTGAAACAGGTCTTGTCCTACGTAATTTAAAAACAGGAGAGGAACGCTGGTTGGCATACCCGGTGCAAAGAGATGAACAAGAGTCTATTGCCCCATTGGGGGTGCTACCCGCCATGTCATTTACGCCAGATAGCAAGCAACTAATTGCCTCCTATGGAGGTAAGATCTATGCAATAGGGTTAAACACCAATACAGCTAATGAGATTCCTTTTACGGCAGATGTTTCCCTGGAACTAGGACCACGATTAAAATTCAACTATCCTATTGATGATGCGGCAGAAGCTTTTGTGACACAGGTGAGGGATGCCAAACCTTCCCCAGATGGAAAGCGATTGGCTTTTACAGCGCTAAATAGACTATATGTTATGGAGCTCCCGGGAGGTACTCCCAGGAGATTAACCGGCAATGATTTTACTGAGGCCCAGCCCAGTTGGTCCCCGGATGGCATTAGCCTTGTGTATACTACCTGGAAATACGGAGGGGGTCATTTGTATAAGATCAATGTGGATGGAAGAGCCAGGCCCATTCAATTAACACAAGAACCAGGAATTTACAGTTCCCCGGAATGGTCATATAAGAGTAACAGAATAGCATTTCTCAAAGGGACTGCACAGACATATGAAGATGCTACAGGTCCTTTGACAAGAAGAGCGCAGGAGGATCTGGTTTGGGTTTCCTCCAATGGTGGCCCTATTCAATTTATAGATAAATCCAAAGGGAGGCAACAACCACATTTTACCAAAATAGACGATCGAATTTATTTAAGTCATGCCACTAAGGGGCTGATCTCTATTCGTTGGGATGGTACGGATGAAAAGGAACATCTGAAATTAAAAGGAATAGAGACCTATGGGTCTCAGGATATCTTTGGGAAGGATCATATGGAAGGTTTGCAAAACGGTTACCTCCCAATGATAGATGATAACAGGGAAGATAATGACAAGGCATCCAGACCTTCCGAAATACGTATTTCTCCTGATGGAAGCAAGGCACTGGCACAGATCAATAACGATATTTATACGGTGACCATACCACGATATGGCAAAACACCTACCATTTCGCTGGCATCAGCAGATAAGGCCGCTTTTCCGGCAATGAAATTAACGGTAATGGGCGGCGAATTCCCCGCTTGGGCTTCCGATAGTAAAAAAGTGCATTGGTCGCTGGGAGCAGGTCATTTCCGATACGATCTCGATACCGGGAAACAATTTAAGGACAGTGTAGTAGCCGCAAAAAAGAAAGAAAAAGAACTAAAGAAAACGGAGAAGGCCAAAGATTCTACAGAGTCCGGAGAGGATAAGAAGGAGGAGGAAAAGGAAGCTGTCTTCAAAGCAGAGGAGTTTGAAATTAAGGTTGCCTTTAAAAAGCAGATGCCCAATGGCACCCTACTATTACAAGGCGGCAGGATCATTACTATGAAGGGAGATGAGGTCATCGAAAAAGGAGATGTGCTTGTAGAAAATAACAGGATCAAAGCCGTGGGAGCTTCAGGATCCTTGGTGATACCTAAAGGGACCACCATAATTGATGTAAGCGGCAAAACTCTTACACCTGGATTTGTAGATACCCACGCCCATTTGCGGCCTAGTTGGGGGATTCACAAGAACCAGGTTTGGGGGTACTCGGCCAACCTTGCTTATGGAGTTACAACCACCAGAGATCCCCAAACTGGCACTACTGACGTGTTGACCTACTCGGATATGGTGGAAGCCGGGATTTTACATGGCCCCCGGGTATACAGTACAGGGCCTGGAGTAGGCTTTTGGCGTTATAAAATAACAAGCCTTGATCATGCCAAAGAGGTGTTGAAGCAATACAGTGAGTACTACAATACAAAAACTATTAAAATGTACCTGGTTGGGAACAGGCAACAAAGGCAATGGATTATTATGGCGGCCAAGGAGTTGAAATTAATGCCCACTACGGAAGGGGGACTCGACTTCAAATTAAACATGACTCAGTTACTCGCCAGGGCACGAACATTCTTTACCTATTTATCCTATTTACCAGGATGTGGTAAAAACCATAGCAGAATCAAAAATGGCGGTGACTCCAACTTTATTGGTCTCTTATGGCGGACCATGGGCTGAGAATTACTTCTATTCCCGTGAAGATGTATGGGGAGATAAAAAATTACAATATTTCACCCCATATGAAGAATTAGCCCGAAAGTCCAGAAGACGTCCGGGATGGTTTATGGATGAAGAACACGTATTTCAGAAACACGCGATGTTTATGAACGATCTGGTAAAAGCAGGAGGAATTGCCGGCATAGGTAGCCACGGGCAATTACAAGGCCTGGGTTACCATTGGGAATTATGGTCTGTAGCAAGTGGGGGAATGGAGAATCATGATGCATTAAAAGTAGCAACGCTTCACGGAGCTACTGCCCTTGGGCTGGAAACCGATCTTGGAAGCATAGAAGCTGGGAAACTGGCAGATATTCTGATCATGGCTCAAAATCCTATGGATTCCTTAAGGAATACAAATTCACTTACCCATGTTATTAAGAATGGGACCGTCTATAGTGCAGATACTTTGGATGAAGTATGGCCCGTGACAAAAAAAGCAGCACCTTTTACCTGGCAGACAAAGAAACCTGTTGGGCTTCCGGGAACTGATAAATAAGATGTAATCAATTAAAAAGGACGCGCATGACGTCCTTTTTTGTTAGCGTGAAGTATCCTTTATAAAATCGGACACATCTTTTTTAAACTGAGCCATAGAGGGCGGATGCGTATACATCATATGTCCGGCTTCATAATATTTCATCAGGATGTTTTCCTTGATCTCCTTGGTTAGCCCTAAGTGGTTAATGCTGTGTTCTACGCCATAAAAGACGGTCGCAATATCATAAATGCCATTAAGGATCAAAACCTTCACATTGGGATCCTTGGACATGGCTTCGGCCATATCAACCCCTGTATTAATGGCAGCCTGCGTGCCCCAGCGTTCATTTCCGGCATGTTTCCAATCCCAATCAAATCCTTTCCTTCCATAAGCGGAGGTGGCATAATTTAATGATTTATTTACTTTGAGAACGCGGTATAAATAATCGAGAAATCCTGCTATATATGCAGGTGAAATAGCATCACTTTGAGGATCCCGATTTCCTTCTTGTGCCAAAGGGTCCTGGTTGATACCTGTGAATCGGGAATCTAAACGACCTACGAGTTCACCTTGTTCACGAAGGAATTCTGCGAAAAACTCACTGTTTGTGACGCGTAGATCTGCCTTCATCCAATAGTCCATACTGGTGCCTGTATAGGCAGCTAATTTCGCTGCTACAGATCTTTTCTCTTCCAGTTCTATCCGATCGCCTTTGAACAAAGCAGGGGTATACACTTCTTCAGTAAAAGTTCGGATCTCATTGAGGTAGTCATAGACATTTTCCGGTTTGTTCTCTACCCTGTCATGGTACCATGCGGTGGCTGCATAGGTGGGGAAATGAACAATATAGGGCAGGTCATCATTTGGTGGAAAAAGCAGCGTTCTTAGGTCGAATACAGCAGAAACCATGATCACCCCATTCATAGCGATACCGTCCCCCAGTAGTACATTCATGAGCCCTGCATTCCTAAAAGTACCATAGCTTTCGCCCAGGAGGTATTTAGGGCTGTTCATCCGGTCGTTCTCTATCAGGAATTGTTTAATAAAAAGAGAAAGACTCTTAATATCCTGGTCTACTCCCCAAAAATCCTTGAACTTTGATTTACCTAAAGGCACGCTAAGACCGGTTCCAACCGGGTCTATCATTACCAGGTCTGCAACATCGAGAATGGAATAATTATTATTCACCAATTGATAAGGAGCCGCAGGGGTATAATCCGGGTCATTTACTACAATTCGTTTGGGACCTAAAATGCCCATGTGGAGCCAGAAGGATGAAGAACCAGGTCCTCCATTGTAAGCAAATACAATAGGCCGTTTTCTGGTATTATTATCCCGCTTATCTCCTTTGCTGTAAAAGGTATGTCCCATTAGAGCCAAGGGTTTATTATTCTCATCCTTTACCTGAAAAGTTCCTGCTTTCGCGTTTAGGTAAATGGTCCTACCATTAATAACTACGCTTTGCATAGTAGTGGATACCTCTGCTTTGGGCAAGGTGTCATTCTCAGTTTGAGCGTATATCAGCCCAATAAACAAGAAGGCAATACAGGTTAAAATGGTTTTCATAATCGGTTTATTTTAGTTATCAAATTAGCTCTAAAGATTTTTAATCTTTAAGGATCTCCTTGTATGCTCTTTTATTTTTTACCCAATCTATCCTTGGAGAGGCGTAATATTTTACATTCATCATATCCAGGAAAGGGGTCTGATTGGCAAGTCGCACTCTAAAGTTTTCCCAATCCCTGTTCTCTTCCAGACTCCAACTTAATTCTGAATACCCTATCACCCTTGGAAAGGCCAGATACTCTAATTCTTCAATGTTACTTATTGTTTCTGACCATAATGGTGCTTCTACCCCAAGGATCATGTCTTTTGGAATTTGAGGGACGTAGGTTTCCGGATTCCAGACATAAGCCGTATCAACGGGGATATAGGCTGCCCAGTGCAAGCCATACGGGGAAAGGGTATCGTACTGCATGTCTAGATAGGCCTTTTTTGCAGGTGAAAGGATTACTTTCATGCCCTTTTCTATGGCGGTGGTAGCATTACTTTCATCAGCCCAGAACTGTGCGATAGATTCACTATCCACCTCGGCCGTGACAATTTCATCCCAACCGATCATTATCTTTTCATACTTCTGAACAATCTTTTCTACCTTATTCACGAAATAGTTGTAATCTCCTTTTTTAGTTACATGGCTCTCATCACCACCAATATGGAAATATGGACCAGGTGTAATGGCGCTGATCTCACGAACTACATCATCTATAAATGAATATACTGTATCTTTTCTGGTATCGAAGGTACTAAAGCCAACGTGCCTTCCCTGGTACAACTTTGGCGTTTTACCTGTGCCATCTAAAAATGGGTAGGAGACGGAGGCAGCATTGGTATGGCCCGGCATATCTATTTCCGGAACAATCATCATGTGGCGCACCGCGGCATAGGCTACTATCTCTTTATAGTCTTCCTGTGTATAAAACCCCCCGGCTCCTCCACCTACTTCAGTACTGCCGCCTATTTCAGTGAGCTTTGGCCAGGATTTAATCTCAATTCGCCATCCCTGATCATCCGTCAGATGCAGGTGTAAGACGTTTATTTTGTAGTATGCCAGAATATCAATGTATTTTTTTACATC
Organism: uncultured Muriicola sp.; assembly: GCF_947258935.1. Classification (GTDB taxonomy): domain Bacteria; phylum Bacteroidota; class Bacteroidia; order Flavobacteriales; family Flavobacteriaceae; genus Muriicola. The sequence goes on along the minus strand of NZ_CAMYKH010000038.1, from coordinate 6,507 downwards.
CTCTACGGAGAAAAAATGTCGTGCCACATCTAACATGGAACCACGGTATTCAAAATTAGGATGGTCTTCTATAATGCCAGTAGAGATAGGCCATATAGAATGTTCTGCAAGAGAGTCGTTGCTGACCTCAGGAATAAGTTGTCTTATGGTTTGTACTCCTCTAAAAGCCGCTTTTGCCGTAGGAGCTTCCAGGATCAATGAGTCTTTTTTAATAGAAAGGATGTAGGCTTCGTCATTGGGCCATGATTTGTCTGTGTTCTGGCGAAAGTAAATGACCGCATCATTCTTTTGACTTTCATTAATATTTGAGTCTAGTCTTAAACCCGTTTTTTCAGTAATCTTATCCGAAAGGTAACTCGCCACTTCTTGTAAGCTGGCATTGTCTGGACTGGTTTCTATTCGCGTATATTGATCTAAGCGAAATCCGCTATTTGCAGCTACTATTGAACTGGGCATAGGGATCAGATTTTCACTTTTAAGATCTGTTTCCGGCATTAGAATTTCTTTTTGTGGAGATTCACATCCTACACTTAGAATAATGCTCAGCACTCCTATTGTTTTAGCTATTCTTTTGTTCATTTTATTCATATAGTTTAATTTATAAAGGGTTTGATTACCTCATACCAAAGGTCATATCCTTTTTGATTCATATGTAAACCGTCTTCAATAAATAAGCTTTCATCAATAATTTCATTCTTCAACATAACGTCCCAAACATTGGCAAAAGCTATTTGAGGAGATTGTTCCGCATATTCTTTAAATTTCAGATTCAGCTTTATATAGCGCTTTTTTAAATGCCAGCGAACAATACTTGGTTTCGTGGAGATCAAAACTACCTCAGTCTCAGGATAGTGTTGCCAAATTTTGTCAATGATCTTTCTAGTTATTCTGATGACTCTATTTGGTCTTTTCTTAAAATTGATATCATTGTCACCTTCATAAATGAAGACCATTTTGGGTTTATATGAAAGAACCAATGGTTGGAGGTGTTTTAGTAGATCTCTTGTTTGTGATCCGCCAAAACCTGTGTTAATTATCTGGTGATCAGGAAAAAGATCTTCAAGTCCTTCCCACAACCGCACACTAGAGCTCCCTGTGAAAACGATTGTTGCTTTATTCTCATCCCAAATACTGTCATATCGCCCGGCCATCATAGACACTTCTTCAGTAAAATCTTCCGCCTTTTGTGCATTGCACAAGAAGGCCAAAGAACCGAAAAGTAATAGAAAGTATGTGAGTTTAGTCGGAATCATTGAGGACGTACTAATTTCTTATTTATTAGGCGCTATGATATTTTCTGCTACTCCCCAATCATAAAAACGGCCAATCCATCTATCGGAGGGTAGGTCTTGAGTTTTCATCCCAAAACCATGACCACCTTTAGAGTACATATGAAGTTCGGGTTTTTGATCAGCGGCCAACCACGAATTATAGAGTTCAATACTTCCCTTTGCAAGTCCCAAGGGATCATCGGAAGCACAAATGACGAGCATAAGTGGTGGGTTTTCCGGTGCTTTCTGCACCGGCATGGCAGAGGTCCATGAATACACGGGTACAACAAAATCAGGTCTGTTCTCTCCCTTACCTTTATAAGTTACTCCCTGGGTAACGGCACCTCCTGCTGAGAATCCCATAAACCCGATCTTATTTTTATCAATGCCAAATTCTCCGGCATGTTCGCGAACATATTGCACGGCTGCCAGGCCATCGGCTACGGAATATGGCATTACAGAAGCTACCACTTTTTTAAATTCATCCACATTATTACTACTGGTTTCATTGAGATCCTTTACCCCATTTTCCCCAGTTGGAACCAGTCTGTACTTGAGAACAAATGCGGTAATCCCTTTTTCATTCAACCACCTGGCCACCATATTGCCCTCACTTTCTATACTTAAGGCGTACAAGCCTCCTCCTGGTGCTATAATCACCGAGGTTCCATTGGCAATAGATGCATCCGACCTGAACACTTCCATGCTTGGTGTGGATACATTACAAACCACCTCTGTATTCCAAATCTTTGAAAAGAAGGCTTTTTCACCCCCTACCCATTGAATATTATCCGGGCCCTCATGAGGTAAGTTTATGATCTCTTGTCCATGAATACTTATGATGAAGAGAAGGGATACTAGAAATAGGATAGTTGTTTTCATAGTTGTTAAAATTGAGTCCATTTTGGACGAAGCTCTAAAATAGGAAATAATCTAATGTCTTTTGGGTCTTAACACGTTCTTAATAATTGTTATTTAAATGAACTATAAAAATGCCAGGTTTTATTCGCCCGCACATAAAAAGAGACTTGTAACGAATCATATCTCAGATATGTCAAAAAAGTAGTAACTCCCTTCAGTATGATTTGTAGGAATTAAGCCTGAAGCTCCGGATATAAGATCTCCTCACTGATCTCAGGAACATTCCCGATATACGCCTTGCCTCTTAGTTTATGTACGGTATGGGCCTGGAGTTCTTCTTCGGGGTATGAATGTATAAGATCTTGTATGGCTTTCTCATCCAATTCTTCTTCTACAGGGATCAACCATTTGTCTTCCATATCATCTGGCAAGATCAAAGGCATTCTGGGGCCTTGCAGCTTTGGATTGTTATGGATCCTGGCCATCATAGGGTTGCCTTCCGTGGTTACAATACTAAAAGTATTGAGGTATTTGCCAGATTCAGGATCCTTCCACCTATTCCATAATCCGGCGAATACTAAAGGCTGCTGATCTTTTCTGTGTATAAAATAAGGATAGGTCTTTCCCTTAGAATGGTGGTGTTCGTAAAAACCGTCTACATATACCAGACAACGGTGATACTTAGCCGCAGTTCTGAAGGAAGGTTTTTCAAAGATGGTTTCCCCGCGAGCATTTAAGGTATTGTTCCAGATCTTTTTTTGCTGTACACTGTCTTTAACCCAGTGTGGTACCAACCCCCAGGTGGCTACTTCCGGAATAACGCGATCTTCTTCGGTGTAGATCAGGAGTTTTGGATGCTGAAATCCGGATGCATGGAAGATAGGAAGGTCTGTCAATGGCGCCAACTTTTGTTCTATTTCCCTGATCGCGATCTCATCGCCGTATTGCCTGGCGCGTTTTAATTGAGCTTCCAAACTAGCTTTAATGTCGTAACACATCCTTATTGTTCATTGAGTTGATTAAATATTTGCCTTGTATTACCCAGCCTACACCATTCAAAAAATTCTGGGGTGGTTCTTAAAAATACTCCAAAAAATGGGCACTCCCAAAACTTTCATCTTTGTACTTTTGCGCAAAAGCAAACTGATGAATTCGCGGAAAGATCAATTAAAATCGTTAGATCGACTTCTAACTATCATGGAAGAGTTACGGTCCCAGTGTCCCTGGGATAAAAAGCAGACCATGCAAAGCCTGCGCCATCTCACCATTGAAGAGACCTATGAATTGGGCGACGCCATTTTGGATGGAGACCTTCCGGAAGTAAAAAAGGAATTAGGAGATCTTTTGCTCCATATAGTTTTTTATGCCAAAATTGGTTCTGAAACTGGAGATTTTGATATAGCCGACGTGAGCAATTCAATATGCGACAAGTTAATTAATAGGCACCCTCATATTTATGGAGATATAGATGTGGCCGATGAAGAGGATGTAAAGAGAAATTGGGAAAACATCAAACTTGCTGAAGGAAAAAAAAGTGTCCTGGAAGGGGTGCCAACAAGTTTACCTTCTTTGGTAAAAGCCAATAGGATACAGGATAAGGTTGCCGGGGTGGGATTCGACTGGGAAAAGCCCGAACAGGTATTTGAAAAATTACAGGAAGAGCTAGGCGAACTTCAGGAAGAGATTAAAAATGGAACAGAAGAGCGGATAGAAGCCGAATTTGGGGATGTTTTATTCTCTATGGTGAACTATGCTCGATTTCTAAAGATAAATCCGGAAAACGCTCTTGAGCGCACGAATAAGAAATTTATAAAGCGTTTCTCCTATTTGGAGGGCAAGGCCAAAGAGGCAGGAAAATCTCTCAAGGAAATGACCCTGGCAGAAATGGACGTGCATTGGAACGAGGCGAAGCATTTATAAGATAAAAGATACACGTTTGTTAGGTCGTTATACCAAAGAGTTTCGTTACAACATAAGGCTTTCGGTTCCCGTTATTCTGGGGATGCTGGGTCATACATTTGTGGCCTTCGCAGATAACATTATGGTAGGGCAACTAGGCACTGCCGAGTTGGCTGCCGTATCACTGGGAAATAGTTTTGTTTTTATAGCCATGTCACTTGGGATCGGTTTTTCCACGGCCATTACACCACTGGTTGCAGAAGCTGATGGGGCAGGCTATAAGGAAGATGGTAAAAGAGCACTAAAACACGGGTTGGTCCTCTGTACCTTGCTGGGAATTTCCCTATTTGGCCTGATACTTCTGATAAAACCATTGATGTATATGATGGATCAACCACCTGAAGTGGTGGTCCTGGCTATTCCATATTTGGATCTTGTGGCTTTTTCCCTGATACCACTGATCATGTTTCAGGCATTTAAGCAATTTTCGGAGGGACTTTCACAGACCAAATACCCTATGTATGCTACTATTATTGCTAATGTCCTGAACATTATACTCAATTACCTGTTGATCTTTGGTTCTTTCGGCTTTCCAAAAATGGGAATCATAGGAGCTGCTATTGGCACATTGATCTCCAGAATTGTAATGCTAATTTTCCTTTGGGTACTACTAAATAAAAAAAAGAAATTCCATTTTTATGTTACTGGGTTTAACTTTAAAAAGTTGGAGCGAAAAGTAATGAAGAAGATCATTGATCTTGGATTTCCCTCAGCATTGCAAATGTTCTTTGAAGTGGCCATTTTTACCGCTGCTATTTGGTTAAGCGGTGTCTTAGGTAAAAATCCTCAGGCGGCCAATCAGATCGCGTTAAACCTAAGCAGTATGACCTTTATGTTTGGGATGGGGCTAGGGGTGGCAGCCATGATACGAGTTGGCAATCAAAAAGGATTAAGGAATTTCAGTGAATTGCGACGTATTGCCCAGTCTATTTTCTTTCTTACCCTATTGGTGGAAATTGGTTTTGCAGCACTTTTCCTCCTTGGTAGGTTTTGGTTCCCCACCATCTATTTGGATGTGGACGATCTTACCAACCAGTTAGACAATATGGAAGTAATTGGTTTGGCAGCAGAATTATTATTGGTAGCAGCTTTTTTCCAGATCTCAGACGGATTACAAGTGGTGATCCTGGGTGCCTTGCGAGGGTTACAGGATGTAAAAATTCCTACGGCAATTACCTTTATTGCTTACTGGATGATCGCCTTTCCCGTTAGTTATTACCTTGGGTTGCATACGGAATTGAAAAGCACTGGTATTTGGATAGGACTTCTCGCCGGACTTACCGCTTCAGCGATTATGTTGTATCTTCGATTTAATTATTTAACAAAGAAATTAGCCTTAGAAGCTGCCGTAAAAACGCCGTAACTATACTAATAAATACATCCTATGGACCTACCTAAATTTTTAATAGGCGACAATACGGATCATCCTTCCGCCATATTTGTAATCCACACGGAATACCCTCGATTTGTGATCAATCTGGAAAACGATGAGGTGGAATGGCTGGAGGAGTTTACTCAAGATGATGAAAAGGAACTTGCCGCGGAATCAAGAGACCTTATAGAGGCAGCCAATAAATTTTATGATAGGGAAATAGCGCGATACGATTCATAATATGTTGGAAGAACTCCTCCACTTAGACCAAGAGGTTTTTGTGTATCTGAACAATCTGGGATCTCCCACATGGGACGGTTTCTGGATGTTTATGACCAACAAATGGAGTTCAATACCCCTTTATGTACTCCTATTGATACTCGCCCTCCGATCCCTTGGATTAAAAAAGACCTTATTGCTATTGGTAAGCATTGCCTTACTCATCACCGTAAGTGACCAGCTTTCTAATTTTTTTAAAATCGGTGTAGGGCGACTCAGACCTTGTTATGACCCGGATCTTTCCGGACTTATTCGACTGGTAAAGGCATCATGCGGAGGTAAGTTCGGTTATTTTTCGGCCCATGCTTCCAATTCTTTTGCCATCGCAATATTTTTCGCTCATCTTTTCAGGAAATCCTATATGATTCTTGCTTGGATCCTCATATTATGGGCCCTGGTTGTTTCCTACAGCCGGATCTATGTGGGAGTACATTACCCACTCGATGTACTTTCAGGTGCTATCGCAGGATCATTTATGGGTTGGCTTTTCTTTCGTTTGTATGTTTTAACCCTTAACAGGTTAGATCTATGATATCAACCATCCGATACTGGAGTTTGATATTTCTGATCCTTCTGGTCTATCTGGCAGGAATGTTTGTCACACTATTTGAGAACGATTCTGCTCAATTTGCTGTCATGGCGATGCGCATGGTACAGGAAAATGATTTCCTTAGTCTATTCAAAGGTCCGGAGGAATACTTAGATAAGCCTCATATGCATTACTGGCTGGCTGCAATCTGCTATAAACTTTTTGGAATTCATGAT
>NZ_CAMYKH010000037.1:38338-53445 GCF_947258935.1 uncultured Muriicola sp. | reverse complement strand
GAACGTTCATTACTGGTGTCATAACCTCTTACGATTTTACCAGTAGAATCTCTTTCAACTTTGTGCTTTGGAGAATCGTACATTTTACGTTGGTTTGCCGGGTCATCATCTTCGCTAAAGCGATCAAAAAATCTTGTAGATCCAGCATCACCATCTCGATACCCTCTGTTGTCACTATCGGAAAAATTGGTTCTTAAATATGTTTCGTTTTCGTCAACCGGTACCATAAGGATCTCTCCCGGAAGATTCACTGCTACTACTTTTCCATTTGGTAAGGTGTCAAAAACAATACTGTCTCTAAGAATGTTTACCTTTCCATCCTCACCAATGGCTGTTTTGGTATAGATATTTCCACGGTAATAGTTAAAGTCACTTATTTCGTCATCTACTATAGGTCTGTAGACGTCAGCTACCCATTCGGCAACATTACCTGCCATGTCATACAATCCAAGGTCATTAGGTTTATAAGATTTTACTTCGGCTGTAATATCGGCACCATCGTCTGACCATCCTGCAATTCCGCCGTAATCTCCTTTTCCTTGTTTAAAGTTGGCCAATTGGTCACCTCTACCAACACGTTGTCCGTTTCTGGTGTATTCGCCTTCCCATGGATATTTCTTTCTGCCACGGTAATTGTTATATTCTCTGCTTCCCTGTAAGGCAGCAGCTGCATATTCCCATTCAGTTTCAGTAGGCAATCTGTATTCAGGAGAGATGATCCCACTGCTGCGTTTTGCAAAAACAGAAACAGAATCTTTCTTATTCTTTCCCTGTAGGGAATCTATTTGACCATTATATACAGATTCTGGTCTGTTTAAATAAGCTTCTGTATTAAAGGTACCCGCAACCTCACCAGTTACCGCTTGGTATTTAGCATCTTTTGCCAGAAATCCTTCTCTCTCCAAAACGGCCTCATTAACTCTGTCTGTTCTCCATTCTGCAAATTGTGTTGCCTGGATCCAGTTTACACCAACTACAGGATACTCTGCATAGGCAGGGTGACGCAGGTAATTGTTGGTCATGGTCTCATTAAAACCTAATCGGTTTCTCCAAACCAAGGTATCTGGAAGGGCTCCTTTATATATATTCGCGTATTTTGGATTTTCAGGTGGATAAACACTCTTTAGGTAATCCAGGTATTCCAAATACATAACATTGGTTACCTCAGTTTCGTCCATATAAAAAGACTGCACGTGTTGTGAAGTAGGAGTATTGTTCCAATCGTGCATAACATCATCTTGTACTTTCCCTTTTGTAAATGTACCTCCTTCAATAAAGACAAGTCCAGGAGATGTTTCCTGCTCCTTAAAATCGGAGTTGTATTGAAAACCACCTTCCTTCGCATTGATCTTCCATCCTGTGGCACGTGAAGTATTTTTTGAACTAGACGATTTTTTACAGCTGGTGGCTGTAAATCCTGCTACTAGCACTGTGCAAGAGAGTACAACTTTGATAAATTGTTTTTTCATCTGTTGATCTTTGATTTAAATTCCTTCCGGACTTTTTTAAGCTTTGGATCATCCTTATAATGAGAACAATCCTGTGTTTATTGATTTTATTAAGACTTTCGGCTACTTAAACGATGTTTTGAGCATAATATTTTACAGCCGTTAAAATAATTTAGGCCCTTATACTATATGATATCAGGCCAACTTTACAAATTCATAACGGAACAAATATCATTATAGTATGAAGCTGAGATATTCTTTGTGGCATATACTGTTAAAATTATGTCGGACTAGCAGGTCGAACACTGTGAATCGGACTCGCATCGATGAAATACCTCTGTCGGGCCTCTAAAACAACTGAAATAATACTACTTTTTATACAAGATATTTTCAAAAAGGCCGTTTACCACATGTACAAATAATTAATCCTGAGAGAACCCAGGAGTGAAATACCTGCTTAGCCTCTCCTCTGCCTGCATTTGTACTAATAGATTGCAGGGTTTGAAACAAGAATAAAAGAATTGAATAATTTTATTTAGTGTGAAAAAAATGAAAAACTTAATAGGCGTCTTTTTATTGATATTTGTTTGTAAAGGTTTTGCTCAACAAGATAGAGTGATCACCACTGCTGTTCCCTTCCTTACTATTGCGGCCGATGCCCGTGCTGCTGGAATGGGTGATATGGGAGTCGCAACTTCGGTAGATGCCTTTTCGCAACAATGGAACCCCGCCAAATTTGCTTTTGCAGAAAGGAAAATGGGAATAGGGGTAAGTTATACACCTTACCTGGAAAGTATTATTACAGATATCTCCTTACTTAACGGTAGTTTCTACAATAAGATCAACGATAGGAGTGCATTTGCTTTTAGCTTGCGATATTTTACCCTGGGTGAAATTGAGCTCAGGCAATTTGCAAATGATCCGGGGACCTTGGCAAAACCGAATGAATTGGCATTAGACGGATCGTATTCCTTAAAATTAAGCGATCAGTTCTCCATGGCCGTTGCAGGTCGTTTTATCAGGTCAAACTTGAGATTGCCTGAGATCAGTAACGTAGATTCCCAGGCTGCCAGCTCCTTTGCTGTTGATGTAGCCGGGTATTACAGATCTAAAGAAGTGGCCTTCTCCAGTTTTAATGGTAGATGGCGCGCCGGATTCAATTTATCGAACCTTGGGGGTAAAATTCAATATGATGAGGGTGGACAGGAAAATTTCTTACCGACCAACCTTAAGTTTGGTGGCGGATTCGATTTTATTCTTGATGAAGATAATGTGCTTGGTATAACGACAGAGTTCAACAAACTATTAGTTCCCACCCCGAGAGATTTTGATGGTGATGGAGACGTAGATTCTGCCGATAATGATGAATACCAGCAAATTGGATTTCTGAGTGGCGTATTTGAATCTTTTGGAGATGCTCCAGATGGGATGAGCGAAGAATTCAAAGAGATAACCTGGGCCTTAGGAGCAGAATATTCATACCAACAATCCTTTATGGTTAGAACCGGGTATTTCCACGAAAGTGAATTAAAGGGATCCAGAAAATTCTTTTCCCTTGGGGCCGGTTTTAAATTTAAGGCAGCTCAAATAGACCTTTCCTATTTGTTTTCCTCCTCTCAGGTTAGAAACCCGCTGGAGAATACCTTGCGTTTCTCCCTGACATTTAATTTAGGTGAGGAATTCATAAATAATTAAAATAAAATGAACATATATAAACCTGCCTTCGGGCAGGTTTTTTTATTTTAGGGGGGAAGGAATTGTATATTTACCTAATGAAAAGCAAAACACTTTCATTTCAGCTAAGCATATTTGAATCACTGGCTGAACTACCCAAAGAAGATCAGGAACTTATTAGCCTGGCTTCACAGGCCAAAGAGAATGCCTATGCACCCTATTCTCACTTTAAAGTAGGTGCTGCCGTATTACTTGAAAACAAACAAGTGGTTATAGGAAGTAATCAGGAAAATGCTTCTTACCCATCCGGACTTTGTGCGGAACGTGTAGCTGTCTTTCAGGCAGGTGCCAAATTCCCCGGGGTTACAATTTTAAAGATCGCCATTGTGGCAAGTTCAGAAAAGACAGCTACCCGGGAACCTGCAGCACCTTGTGGGAATTGCAGACAATCTATTTTTGAATACGAGAATAAACAGAAAAAACCTATTGAACTGCTGCTTATGGGCGGAGAAGGCCCTATTTATAAATGTCTCTCCATAAAAGACATTTTACCCTTGGCTTTCAAGAGTGATTTTCTTGTGTAGAAGGTTCATTATTAAAATACTGCAAGGGCCTTTGTTTACTAGTTTACATGTCTTTTAAGCTTTTTTCTCATTTCTTTTTCTCTATTAATATAATGTGTATTTTTGTTTTCTTCAAGTCATATCACTGGAGCTTATTGATAGGTTTTGGGTAGTAACGAATAAATAATTCACTGAATGAAAAAAATTACCAAGGAGGTCTACTTAAAATGGTATGAGGACATGCTGTTTTGGCGAAAGTTTGAAGACAAATTGGCGGCAGTATATATCCAGCAAAAAGTTCGTGGATTCCTTCACTTATACAATGGGCAAGAAGCTGTATTGGCAGGTGCATTACATGCCATGGACCTAACAAAAGACCGTATGATCACTGCTTATAGGAACCATGTGCAACCTATTGGAATGGGTGTAGATCCCAAAAGAGTGATGGCAGAATTATTTGGAAAAGTGACAGGTACCTCACAGGGAATGGGTGGATCTATGCATATTTTTTCAAAAGAGCACCGTTTTTATGGAGGTCATGGAATTGTAGGAGGTCAAATTCCATTAGGTGCAGGCCTGGCTTTCGGTGATAAATATTTTAAAAGGGATTCTGTAACTCTGTGTTATATGGGCGATGGTGCAGTACGCCAGGGTTCACTTCACGAATCATTTAATTTGGCGATGCTGTGGCAGCTACCAGTAGTATTTGTCTGTGAGAATAATGGATATGCAATGGGTACTTCAGTAGCCAGGACCTCACACTCTACCGAAATATGGAAATTAGGATTAGGATATGAAATGCCATGTGGACCCGTGGATGGGATGGATCCCGTTACCGTTGCAGAAGAAATGAGCAAGGCTATTGAACGTGCAAGAAGTGGGGGAGGACCTACCTTCCTTGAGATGAAAACATACAGGTACAGGGGACACTCAATGTCAGACGCACAACATTATCGCACCAAGGATGAAGTAGAAGAGTACAAAAAAATAGATCCTATAACCCAGGTGCTGGAAGTGATCAAAGAAAAGAAGTATGCTAATGATGATGAGATTAAGGCTATTAATGATAGGGTAAAAAGTCTGGTGAAGGAATGCGAAAAATTCGCAGAAGAGTCGGATTATCCACCTGTTCAGCAACTTTATGACATGGTATACGAACAAAAGGATTATCCGTTTATAGAACACAAATTATAGATACATGGCAGAGATCATAAATATGCCCAGGCTAAGTGACACCATGGAAGAAGGTACTGTCGCAAAATGGCTTAAGAAGGTAGGGGATAAGATAGAAGAGGGTGATATATTAGCTGAAATAGAAACGGACAAGGCCACTATGGAATTTGAATCGTTTCATGAAGGAACGCTTTTACATATTGGCATAGCTGAAGGAGATGGTGCGCCTGTTGATTCCCTTTTGGCAATTATTGGTGATGAGGGTGAAGATATTTCAGCTTTGTTAAAAAGCGGTTCTGCGGAGGCAAGTCCAGTAAATGAAAGTCCAAAAGTGGATGAAGCACCAAAGACAAGTGCACCCGAAACTTCTGACACAGAAAAAGAGGTTGCCGAAGTACCCGAAGGAGTAGAGGTCATTAAAATGCCTCGTTTAAGTGATACAATGGAAGAGGGTACTGTAGCTACCTGGCTAAAGAAAGTGGGTGATGATGTTGAGGAGGGAGATATCCTTGCTGAAATTGAGACAGACAAGGCCACCATGGAATTTGAGTCGTTTTATTCCGGGAACCTGTTGTATATAGGCATAAAAGAAGGAGAATCTGCACCCGTAGATGATGTTCTGGCTATTATTGGTCCAAAAGGAACAGATGTTGATGCTATTCTAAATCAAAAATCCGGGGGAGCTCAGGAAAAAACCTCAGAGAAAACCGAAACAGAAAGCAAAACGTCACCTGTTGCTGAAACCAAAGGTTCTGATTCAACTGAAGCAGCTGTTACGCATGACGGACAGCGCATCTTTGTTTCCCCTTTGGCTAAGAAAATGGCAGAAGATAAAGGGATAAATCTTACTACTGTAAAAGGTTCCGGAGATCATGGCAGGATCGTAAAACGAGATATTGAGAACTTTAAACCATCAGAATCTGCTGCACCTGCGGCTACAGTTGCCGATGCGGCAGCATCTCAACCTCAAACAATGAAGCCTGTTATTTTACCGGTTGGAGAGGAAGGGTCTGAAGAAGTGAAAAACTCTCAAATGCGAAAGGTCATTGCCAAGCGTTTGGGCGAATCTAAATTTTCTGCTCCTCATTACTACCTTACCATTGAGGTAGATATGACAAATGCTGCACAATCAAGGGTGCATATCAATAATCTACCAGATACCAAAGTTTCGTACAATGACCTGGTGTTAAAAGCATGTGCCATGGCACTGCAAAAGCATCCTCAGGTTAATACCAGTTGGAACGGTGATACCACACGTTACAACAAACACATTCACATGGGAGTAGCGGTAGCGGTGGAAGATGGACTTGTAGTACCTGTATTAAAATTTGCAGATCAGTTAAGCCTTACTCAAATAGGAGGGGCTGTTAAAGACCTGGCAGGGAGAGCACGTATCAAAAAGTTAACCCCGGCCGAAATGGAGGGAAGCACTTTTACAGTCTCCAATTTAGGGATGTTTGGAATTTTGGAATTTACCTCTATCATAAACCAGCCCAACTCAGCCATTTTATCGGTAGGTGCTATTGTTGAAAAGCCTGTTGTGAGAAACGGAGAGATAGTTATAGGCAGCACCATGAAATTAACGCTAGCTTGTGACCACAGAACAGTAGATGGCGCAACTGGAGCTCAGTTCTTACAAACACTCAGAGCATTTATGGAGAATCCGGTAACCATGCTGGCATAACACAAGATAGTGGTGAATAATTAAAACATAAATTTTACAAAAGCATTTGTGGTATTCATAAATGCTTTTTTAGTTTATTAAAATAATATGTAAATGAAAAGAAGTCTGATATTTTTATTTCTTGTCCTGCTGATGGCCTGCAAGGCTACTAATCGTTCGCCTATTGCAGAGGAGATAGATATTGCAAATTTCTCCAATGCAACCATTATTGGAGATCATATGAACTTTCTGGCTTCAGATGCTTTAAGAGGAAGGGATACGGGATCGGAAGGTATCGATCTTGCGGCATCCTTTATAATAGATAAACTGGAAGAGAATGGAATAGCATCTTATTACAAGGCATACCAGGATACTTTATCCAATTATGAATCGACTGCCTATAACATCGTTGGTGTTTTGGAGGGAAATGATCCTTCCTTAAAGGAGGAAGTGATTTTAGTAGGAGCCCACTATGATCACATTGGGGTGATTAAGTCACAAAATGGAGACTCTATTGCGAATGGAGCTAATGACAATGCCAGTGGTACAGCTACAGTGCTAGAATTGGCGCGCTATTTCGCCAAAGCCCGGACCAATAAACGCACCATGCTTTTTGCGTTATTCAGTGCAGAGGAAAAGGGGCTAAAAGGATCTGTACATCTCGCTGAGAAAATGAAAGAAGACGGAGTAAATCTATACGCTGTACTAAATTTTGAAATGACTGGTGCACCTATGACAGATAAGGAGTATCTGGTATACGCTACCGGTTTCAATAAGTCTAATATCGGTACGGTCAGTAATGCCTATGCCGATGAGAATATCGTAGGCTTTTTACCTACGGCAGAAGGATATAATTTATTTCTACGTTCGGATAATTACCCTTTTTATGAGGTCTTTAAGATCCCTGCACATACCTTTTCTACCTTCGATTTTACGAACTTCGACCATTATCACAAGGTAGGGGATGAACCTGGTATCATGGATTTTTCACATATGGCTTCCGTGGTAAATAAAATGATCCCGGTGGTTCAGGGAATCACAAACGCAAGTACAAAAGAGATCGTTCTTAACTAATGGCAAACGTAATCATTACCGGATGCAGCAGAGGAATTGGCTATGAGCTGGCAAATTTATTTGCCAGGGCAGGGCACAAAGTATTGGCCTTGTCTAGAAATGAAAAGCCGATACGCGATTTGAATCATAAGAATATTAACAGCTTCTCCTTTGATATTACAGATGATATATCTCTTAAGAAGGTTTCAGACTTTATAAAGGCTCATTGGAAAGAAGTAGATGTTTTGATTCACAATGCGGGATTGCTGGTCAATAAGCCGTTCTTGGAAACCACCGCAGAAATGTTCGAAAATGTTTATAGCGTAAATGTCTTTGGAGTTGCTGCACTTAGCAGAACTGTTATACCATTTATGTCTGGAAAAGGTCATGTTGTTACTATTAGCTCCATGGGAGGTGTTCAGGGAAGTTCTAAATTCCCCGGTTTAGCTGCCTATAGCTCAAGTAAAGGAGCTGTAATAACCTTAACAGAGTTACTTGCGGAGGAATTCAAAGAAACAGGTCCTTCATTCAATGTGCTGGCTCTTGGAGCGGTACAAACAGAAATGTTGGAAGAAGCCTTTCCGGGATACAAGGCCCCGGTAACAGCCAGCCAAATGGCTAGCTACATAATGGACTTCGCCCTTACAGGCCAACAACTTTATAACGGGAAGTTACTTCAAGTGTCTAAATCTACTCCTTAGATCACTAGATTCTTTGGAATTTTTGCTGGCAAGGTTCAATGCAGAAGAAGGAGACAATTAAATAGCCTTCCCGTATCTCTAACCTTAGTTCAGTGGAAAATTCGCTTTCACAAACAATTTGATAACCTACATCCAAAGCAAGATAGTTTCCTTGTGTATCCTCATTGGCCATGGTGGAGAAATCACAAACGTTACCATTGGATGAATACGTGCCGTCTGCTTTAAACGTTATGTTCTTCTGACTGTTCACAGGACGAAAGTCACCACTGCCATCGCCCGGGTCGGCGTACATCTCTATTAATCTCCAGGTCCCTTCCAAAGCATTATTGGGATTGATGTCATCCTTTTTGCAGGAGCACAGAAATAGCATAAAAAATATAACAGATATAGATCTTGCCATGGTAACCAGGACTTTACATAAAGATACTTAATCCTGTAAAAGGTTGTTTTTATTTGGGCAATTTCAGGTATCAGTAAATGGTAGAAACCTTATTTTTGTTTTATGGATCGCATTTTGCAGAAGTATCTGCCAGAACGGGCAATAGCCCCTTGTCTTAAACTTATTAAGACCAACAAGGTACATTTAAAGGTGGTTAACGAAAGAATAACTCGTCATGGTGATTACCGACTATTGCCTGGCGGTGCACATCAAATTACCGTAAATGCTAATCTTAATCCCTATAGATTTCTTATTACATTAATTCACGAAATAGCCCATCTGGTGGCCTTTGAAGCATATGGGAGGCGCATAAAACCTCATGGAAAGGAATGGAAAAACACATTTCAATATCTCATGCTTCCTTTCTTAAGGCCAGAAATATTTCCATCTACACTATTACCCCATCTGGCGAAACATTTTCGCAATCCAAAGGCAAGTAGTAGTACGGATGCAAGATTGGCTATAGCTTTGAAGAATTATGATCCTCCTACAGATAATACATTTGTATATGAGTTGCCCATTGGGAGTATTTTCAGATTATACAATGGCCGGGTATTTAAGAAGGGAAATCGGAAAGTAAAGCGATATGAATGTATTGAAGTACAGACAGGAAGATTGTATTTGTTTCAGCCTAATGCTGAGGTAGAACTATTAAAAGAATTTGTACATGAAAAATAAGAATTATTATGCGGTGTTAATGGCAGGTGGTGTAGGATCCAGGTTTTGGCCTGTTAGTACCGCTAAGAATCCTAAACAGTTCCACGATATGCTGGGCACCGGAGATACGTTGATCCAAAAGACTTTCAAGCGCCTAAATGCTTTTGTGCCAACTCAAAATATTCTTATCCTGACCAACGAACGCTACAATGATCTGGTCCTGGAACAATTACCCATGATTCAACAAGAACAAGTAGTACTAGAACCTGCCATGAGGAATACCGCGCCGTGTATCCTTTATGCAGCTCTTAAGATCCAGAAGATGAATCCGGATGGTGTTATGATCGTAGCCCCAAGTGATCACTGGATAGAGGATGAAGCTGCATTTGCAAAGGATGTTACACAGTGCTTTGAAAAGTGTAAAGCGGAAGAAGTTCTTTGTACTTTGGGAATACAGCCTTCCTTTCCAAATACCGGTTTTGGGTATATAGAATTCAATAAAGAGCATACCGATTCATTAAAGGAAGTAAAGCAATTTAGAGAGAAGCCAGATTACAAAACAGCAAAGTCGTTTTTAGAACAGGGTAATTTTCTTTGGAATGCAGGCATTTTTATGTGGAGTGTACAAACCATCATTAAGGCCTTTAAAGAACATCAACCAAAACAATATGAATTATTCAGTGCTGGAATTCCTTCTTACAATACTGAGAATGAACGAGGTTTTATTCAAGAGAACTATGCTAAGGCAGAGAATATTTCTATAGATTATGCTATCCTGGAGAGATCGAAGGCGATCTATGTATTGCCAGCAAATTTTGATTGGAATGATCTGGGTACCTGGGGGTCACTTTATGATAAATTAGACAAGGATGATCAGCAAAACGCGGTGGTTAATGGGAAATTACTAGGTATGGAAACCAGCGGAAATATGGTGAGTTTGCCCAAAGGTAAGATAGCGGTAATAGAAGGCCTGGAAGATTATATCATTGTAGATAAGGAAGATGTATTGCTTATTGTGCCTAAAGCAAAAGAACAGGATATTAAAAAGATCGTTGCTGCTACAAAAGCAACTTTTGGTGAACAGTACGGTTAATTATAGATTCAATTATGAAGAAGGAAACCGATCCAGCGAATAAGGACGACATAAAAGGCGCGGAAGAAGTAAAAAAGGAGTTTAAAGGATTTCTGGGTTCTGCCAAAGTTTTTCTGACCGAGTTGTTAGATATCCGTAAGAATACAGACAAGGGAGCTACCAAGGATGCTATTATTGCCGATATTCCTTTTAAAGGACACACAGCATGGATCCTAGTATGTTCCATTTTTATTTGCTCCATAGGATTAAATACGAATTCCACGGCAGTGGTGATCGGAGCCATGCTCATTAGCCCCCTTATGGGGCCTATTCTGGGCATGGGACTGTCCATAGCAGTCAATGATGTTGATTCCCTTAGAAGATCGTTGAGAAGTTTTGCTGTGATGGTAGTTCTAAGTGTCTTAACAGCCTATTTGTTTTTTGCGTTTTTCCCACTGCAGGACGAGTCTTCCGAACTCCTCGCACGCACCCAACCAGACATTAGGGATGTACTTATTGCTTTTTTTGGTGGGCTTGCCCTGGTTATAGCAAGGGCCAAGAAAGGGACAATAGCAAGTGTGATCTTTGGGGTGGCAATTTCTACAGCTTTGATGCCACCGCTATGTACCGTTGGTTTTGAATTGGCGATCGGGAATTTTGAATTAGCCGCCGGGGCAATGTACTTATTTACTATCAATACCATTTTTATCGGACTCGCGACCTTCTCGGTTTTAAAACTGTTGCGATTTCCTATGGTGAAATATGCGGATTCTATAAAGCGGAGAAGGATTGGCAGGATTGCTTCTGCCGTCGCTTTGTTGGTGATGATCCCCGCGGGATTTACCTTTTACAACGTTTTTCAGGAATCTCGCTTTATGAAACAGGCCGATCAACTCATTAAAGAGACAATTGCGATCTACCAGTTCAAGGATAATGGAAGATATATGGAAAATTTGGATGAAATTAAATATAACCCGGACGGAGTCTCAAGCATTGAATTAGTGACCATGGGCGATGAAACTATTCCTGAAAATGTGATCGCCACCTGGAGAAATCAAAAGAACCAATTCTCAAGATTGAAGAATACAGACCTTATATTATTTCAGGGAGGTCAGGATGATTCAGAGGAGAAATTCAAGTATGTTAGTGAACTTTATGAATCTAAAAAAGCAGAGTTGCTCAATAAAGACGAACGCATCCAACTGTTAGAACAGGAATTGGCAGCGTTAAGTAAATTTGCCAAAAAACAGATCCCTTTTACCGATATCAGTGCAGAAGCCAAAAGTAATTACGACAATCTATTTACTTTGTCTTTCTCGTATGTGGTCACCACAGATTTTAGCTCCCAGGATACTATCCCTGTTTTTGAAGTGAAATGGAAAGACCCTGCAGATACAGTAAAGATCCGCGCAGAATCCAGGAAATTGAATGACTGGTTAAAGATCCGGTTAAAAGATGATAAGGTTATTGTTAAGAGCGCTACAGATTAATTGCGTTCTTCAATATACATCTGACGAACTTTTTTGAAAAGCTCGGAAGAATACACAAAATTGGTAACAGCGGCATTGTCTGTTTTAAAGATCTCCTTGTTAGAACCTTCCCATTCCTTTAGACCATCTTTTAAAAAGATGATCTTTTCGCCAATTTCCATGACAGAATTCATATCGTGACTATTAATTACTGTAGTGATATCGTATTCCTGTGTAATTTCCTGGATAAGATTGTCTATGATGATGGCTGTTTTAGGATCGAGACCAGAATTTGGTTCATCACAAAACAGGTATTTGGGATTCATTACTATTGCTCTGGCTATAGCGACCCTCTTTTGCATTCCACCGGAGATCTCAGCCGGGTATTTGTCGTTTGCATCAGATAGGTTCACCCGATTCAATACAAAATTAACCCTATCCAACATTTCTGATTTAGGCTGTTTTGTAAACATATCCAAAGGAAACATCACATTGCCTTCAACGGTCATAGAATCGAACAGGGCGCTGCCCTGAAACACCATACCCATTTCCTGTCTCAGATTGCGCCTTTCACTTGGTTCTAATTCCGAATAAATACGGCCATCGAAACTAATGGTGCCTTGTTCCGGGATTAATAAGCCTAAGAGGCATTTTATGAAAACGGTTTTCCCGGAACCACTAGAGCCAATGATTAAGTTCGTCTTTCCTTTTTCAAAGATGGTACTGATCCCTTTGAGTACATGGGCATCGCCAAATGATTTGTGTATGTTATTTACTTCTATCATTAGCCTAACAAAAGTTGAGTGAGGATATAATTCAATATTATGATCACAACACTGGTCCAAACAAAGGCAGTGGTACTGGCTTTCCCTACTTCTAATGCTCCTCCCTTCATATAATAACCATGATACGAGGGAACGGTGGCAATAACAAATGCAAATACAACCGATTTAATAAAAGAATAGGTAACATGGAAGGGGATAAAATCTAACTGAAGCCCTTCAATAAAGTCGGCACTAGAACTAAATCCGCCGAAAACACCTGCGATCCACCCACCAAATATTCCAACATACATAGCGATCGCAATGGCAAAGGGATACAAAAACATGGCAATGATCTTTGGGAATACCAGGTAATTCAATGAATTTACACCCATTACCTCCAAGGCATCAATTTGTTCGGTAACCCTCATAGTGCCAATACTCGAGGTAATATACGACCCTACTTTCCCAGCCATAATTATGGAGGTAAAAGTGGGTGCAAATTCCAGGATAACCGATTGACGTGTTGCAAACCCGATCAGATTTCGTGGAATTAACGGATTACTAATATTGAGTGCAGTTTGGATAGCCACTACCCCTCCAATAAAGAAAGATATAAAAATGATGATCCCCATAGATCCATAGATCAGTTCATCAATTTCTTTGAGAATGAGGGATTTCATTATTGGCCACTTGGTCGGTTTTTTAAATACCTCACGAACCATTATAGTGTAGCTGCCAATAGAGGATACATAATTCATGCGCGATGGAATGGTTCTTGCTGTAAAAATAATAATATAAACGGTGATATAACCCTGAATTAAAATTTATAGGGTTTATTTAATTATTTTTGTTAGATAAGCTATTAGAATGAAAAAATTACTCTTTTTACTGATACTGGCTAGTTTTAGCTTTGGTTCTCTTTTACCTATAACTTCGGCACAAAATAATTCCAGTGAATCACTTGGTACCAGTCCAAAACTGGTTGTTGGGATCGTAATAGATCAAATGCGCTATGATTATTTAACTCGATTCTGGGTTCATTATGGTGAAGGTGGTTTTAAACGTTTAGTAAATGGTGGATTCACATGTAAGAATACCCACTATAATTATGCACCAACATCCACCGGACCTGGTCATGCGTCTATATATACAGGAACTACTCCATCTACACATGGTATTATAGGTAATAGCTGGTTCGATAAGGCCTCAAGTAGCATAGTCTACTGTGCTTCGGATAACCTTTATACTTCAATAGGTACAGATATGGATACCGGGCAGATGTCACCTCATTGGATGACGGTGTCTACCATTACTGATGAATTGCGGCTGTTTACTCAAAAAAAGGGTAAGGTAATTGCCCTTGCACTTAAAGATCGGGGAGCGGTCTTACCAGGGGGTCATATGGCCAATGCAGCCTATTGGTATAATGGTGGTTTGGAAGGCGATTGGATCAGTAGTTCATATTATATGGAGGAACTGCCTAAATGGGTTCGAGATTTCAATAAATCCAATGCAAGTGAAAAATACAAAAAATCATGGGACACCCTAAAGGATATAAAGACCTACGTTGAAAGTGGTACGGATGATAATATGTATGAAGGCCTATTTGGCGGAGAAGTTGCACCCGTATTCCCTCACGATCTACCTAGCATCTGGGAAGCTAACAGTCAGTTTAATATTTTAAAAGCAACGCCATATGGAAATAGTATCACAGCCGATTTTGCTTTGGCTGCCTTAGATGGTGAAGCACTTGGTAAGGATGATATCACAGATTTTTTAGCAATTAGTTTTAGTAGTACGGATTATGTGGGTCACCAATTTGGAGTAAATTCTAAAGAAATTCAGGATACTTATTTACGTCTGGACCAGGACTTGGAACGATTGCTGAAAGCACTCGATAAAAAAGTTGGTGCCGGAGAGTACGTAGTTTTTCTTACTTCAGATCATGGGGCTGTTGACGTACCAGCGTATTTGCGAGACCAGAAAATACCTGCAGGCTATATGGATTCTAAAGGGATGAGTGCGAAGTTTACTGAATTTATGTCCTTTAACTATGGAGATGCTAAACTCGTCAGGAATTTTAGCAATGCGTCGTTCTTTTTAGATCATAAAGTTATCCGAAACCTCGATCTAAAAGTTGAGGAGGTACAACATGCCATTGCACAAGAATTGTTAAGCTATGATGGTATTAGCAGAGTATTTACAGGTCATCAATTGGTTCAGAACGAATACACTAAAGGTATTCCATATATCATGCAGAATGGTCATAACCAAAAACGTTCCGGAGATGTAATGCTGGTGTTGGATCCTTCCGTAGTATACTACCCCGATACAGGATCAACTCATGGATCGCCCTATGTATATGACACACATGTTCCATTGTTATTCTATGGAAAGGGCATATTAAAAGGAAGCACAATTGAGCGCACTG
>NZ_CAMYKH010000037.1:0-38312 GCF_947258935.1 uncultured Muriicola sp. | reverse complement strand
AGTGGAACAACTGGAAATCCTATTGAAGAAGTGTTAGAATAATTTCTTGAGAATCCTTTTTCGGCGTAGTTCTCTGATATATTGACCTTCCTTTTCTGTAACGATAAAAGGTATTCTTGCTTGTTTAGCTTCCCAATAACCCAGAAAATTGTCTTGTATAATCTTGATCTTTTTGTTCTTCCATGCCATTTTTACGGAAGCGATCAGTGAGATTGCTAATCCATAATGCATAAGATACATGGCCTTGCCCTGAGAACGTCTCGCTTTACTGTTGTAAGCTGCACCAATTGGTCGTTGATGTTTTACCTTTAGAGAGGTATCTGTAACAACTTGAAAGCCATAGTATTGTGCCAGCAACTCGTCTACCGTATCCCATCCCATGGCGATCCTGAGTCCACCTATGGCCTTAAAACAGGCTTTGGAATACGATTTGAATGCGCCCCTGACATGATCAATGTCCATAGGATGATTCAAAGCCCATTCACCATCATTATTTTTTTCATAGGCAAATCCACCTGCGATCCCAATCTTTTCAGAAGAACTGAAAATTGTCTCTATCTTTTTAAAATAGTTAGGGGGAAGTATTACGTCTGCATCTAATTTAACAATAAAATCATATTCTTCATCCAGGAGCGGCAGCCCTTTGCTAAAAGCGGCTATTACTTTGCTCCCCGGTAAATGTTCATCAGAAGATTGGATATGAACTCCTTTTATAAAGGGATTACGGGAAGCATATTCGTCAATGATGTTCGCCGTACCATCTGAGGAATTATCATTTACGATCACTACTTTTTTAGGGGCTAAACTTTGTTTGATGATACTTTGGAGCGCATCCTCAAGAAAAGCTTCTTCATTATGCGCAGGAATTACGATGTAGTAGTTCAAAATTCTGATCCCTTGGAATTACGATAGTTAGAACTTATTTTCAATTTAACCTTTTTCCTTTTAGTCTTTTTTTCTTTCGGCGTAAACAATATAATACCGAGGGGTAAACGTGCGTAATAAAGGCCTTATACCAATTTTATTGACGGGATTGGTCCACTTGGCGCGGTCTTTAATGACCCAACCAGATTTCTCAAGAAGCCAGTCGAACTGCCAGTCTTCAAACTCGTGATAATGCCTGTCCCATTCATCGGTTTCACTTCTATATGCAGCAGAAAACCATAGTTTTAAAGGAACGCTGGCTACCAATTTATCAGCTTTGATCCGGGACAGCACATTAAATGGAGCTACCATATGTTCAAAAATTTCAAAAGCGGTGACCACTTTAGCATTCGAGGATTGTACTTCTGAAAAATCAAGATCAAGATCTTCGCCCCAGGTATTTTCTACGCTATAACCATTTTCCCGCATAATTTGCGATAATGGATTCTCCAAACCTAAATCCAGTATGGTTTCGGATTCGGAAATATGTTTTTTTAGAAAAGAGAGGGTGTTTCTATATCGTTTTTTGGGGAAATGCGCTTCGTACATCCATCAATATCTATAAACAATGGCGTTGATGTTCATACCAGCGCCTACACTGGCAAATATAACAACATCCCCTTTTACAAGCTGCTGATTTTCTATTTTTCCCTTTCTAACCATATCATATAAGGTAGGGACGGTCGCCACAGAACTATTCCCTAGCTCGCGAATATTCATAGGCATTATACCCTCAGGCATCTCCTTGCCATACAATTTATAAAAGCGTTTAATGATAGCTTCATCCATTTTTTCGTTGGCCTGATGTATAAAGATCTTTTTTACATCGTCTATAGAGACTCCACTTTGGTCCAGGCATTCTTTTATTGCCCCGGGGACATAGCTAATGGCAAATTCGTAGATCTTCCGGCCGTACATTTTAATATACTTCAGATCGTCCGGAATCTCCTGATGATAGGAAGATCCATGGAACAAAAAGTAGGCCTCTTCACTTGCATAGGTAGCAGAGTTATGTGCAATGATCTCACCGGCTCCCTCTTTTTCCTCCACAATGCAGGCCCCTGCACCATCGGAATAAATCATAGAGTCCCTATCATGTGGATCCACAACCCTGGAAAGGGTTTCTGCACCAATGACCAAACATTTTTTGGCTATTCCGCTTTTGATAAATGCGTAGGCCTGTATTACGCCTTCAACCCATCCCGGACAGCCAAATAAAATATCATAAGCTACACATTTGGGATTTTTGATCTGAAGGTGATTCTTTACACGTGTTGCCAGACTTGGAAGGGTATTTCCATGAGACACCCCAAAGGATATATCTCCAAAATTGTGCGCAAAGATGATATAGTCCAGATCTTCAGCATTAATATTCGCATCCTCAATAGCATTTTGAGCCGCTAAAAATGCCAGGTCTGAGGTATTGAATTCTTTTTTGGCGTATCGTCTTTCACTTATACCCGTTATTGCCTTGAATTTTTCAATGATCACTGTATTCGAATGGGGAATAACAGATCCATCGCTATTTAAGAAATGATTATCCTCAAATGCCTTATTGGGGACGAGGACCTGAGGTATGTAAGATCCAGTACCGGTAATTGCCACGCTCATATTCTACTAGTTAATTTGTAAAGGAAATGTAAAGAAAGCCTAATATAAAAAGAAATAATTTTCCTTTCAAATACGATGTTCAATAGTTAATAGAAAGCATTAAAAACACAGCTAAACTGAAGATTGGAACGTAAATAATTGATAAATAGCTAATTACTCCACATCTGCATAAGCCTCAATAGGAGTGCAGGTACAAATTAGATTACGATCGCCATAAGCTTCGTCTACACGCCTAATACTTGGCCAAAACTTGTTTTCCGAAACATAAGGAAGTGGAAATGCTGCCTTTTCTCTTGAATACCTAAAGGTCCAGGAATCGCTTGTCACCATTTGTAAGGTATGCGGAGCATTTTTCAATACATTATTCCCATCTTCAGCTTTGGCCTCATCAATTTCATGCCGTATTGAGATCATGGCATCACAGAAGCGATCTAATTCTGCCAATCCTTCACTTTCCGTAGGTTCTATCATCATAGTTCCCGCTACAGGAAATGATACTGTAGGTGCATGAAAACCATAATCCATAAGGCGTTTTGCAATATCGGTTACTTCAATATCATTCTTCTTAAAAGGCCTGCAATCAATGATCATTTCATGTGCTGCTCTGCCCTTTTCCCCTGTATACAACACATCGTATTTGCCTTCTAAACGTTGCTTGATATAATTGGCGTTAAGAATGGCAATTTCTGTCGCTTTTCTCAAACCATGAGCTCCTAACATTTTAATGTATCCATAGGAAATAAGGCAGGCAAGCGCACTTCCCCAGGGAGCGGCACTTATTGCCGTTATGGCCTTATCGCCTCCTGTTTTCACCATAGGATTACCAGGCAGGAAAGGAGCCAATTGCTTTGCGACACAAATTGGACCTACTCCAGGGCCCCCGCCTCCGTGAGGGATCGCGAAGGTCTTGTGTAAGTTGAGGTGACAAACGTCTGCTCCAATAATAGCCGGATTGGTTAGGCCAACCTGGGCATTCATATTGGCACCATCCATGTATACCTGTCCCCCGTGATCGTGGATCAGTTGAGTGATCTTGCGTATGGAAGACTCAAAAACACCATGGGTGGAAGGATATGTTACCATTAAAGCAGCAAGATTTTCTGTATGAAGTAAAACCTTTTCTTCAAGGTCTGTCAAATCTATATTGCCTTGTTCATCTGTTTTAGTAACTATTACCTTCATGCCGGCCATTACTGCAGAGGCCGGATTTGTTCCATGCGCAGATGCGGGAATGATACAGATGTTTCTATGATTATCTCCTCTGGACTCATGGTATGCTCTAATGGTCATTAAGCCGGCGTATTCTCCTTGCGCACCGGAATTGGGCTGTAAGGAAGTTGCTTCAAATCCTGTTATTATGCTTAATTCATTAGCAAGCTCTTCCAGGATCTGCTGATATCCTTCTGCCTGGCTAAGGGGTACAAAAGGGTGAATATTACCCCATTCCGGCATACTCAGAGGTAACATTTCAGTGGCGGCGTTGAGCTTCATTGTACAAGAACCCAGAGAGATCATGGAATGATTGAGGGCCAGATCCTTACGCTCTAATTTTTTAAGGTAACGCATCAATTGCGTTTCAGAATGATACGAATTGAAAACCTCATGTGTTAAATAGTCCGACTTCCTCTGAAGGGTCTCTGGTATTACTGTTTGCCTTTTTTGATCACCTGGTTTCGATGCGTCTTTCCCTAATGCTTTTGCGAAAATCTCAAGTATCTCTTTTAGTTGCTCTGGGGTTGTAGTTTCATTAAGTGAAATAGCAATGGTCTCCTTATCTACATAAAGGAAGTTAACCTTGTTTTTTTCGGCAATTGGCCTAATCTTGTCAGCTTCCGCCTTAACAAGTAAAGTGTCAAAGTATACAGAATTGATTTGATAGATCCCCATTTTTTCTAATCCATCAACCAGGGCCATGGTCTTGGCATGCACTTTTTCAGCAATATATCGCAGTCCGTTTGGCCCGTGATACACAGCATATGCACCTGCCATTACAGCCAAAAGAACCTGTGCTGTGCAAATGTTAGAAGTGGCTTTATCTCTTTTTATGTGTTGTTCTCTGGTCTGCAGGGCCATTCTAAGTGCTGTGGCCCCATCGGTATCCTTGGTTACGCCTATGATACGTCCGGGAATACTTCGTTTATAATCTTCTTTGGTAGCAAAGTAAGCTGCATGTGGTCCGCCATACCCTAATGGGATCCCAAAGCGTTGCGTGGTTCCTATGACAACATCTGCCCCAAATTCTCCCGGAGGAACAAGTAATGCCAGGCTGAGAATATCGGCAGCTACTGCTACCTTCATGTCCATTTCTTTTGCCTTTGCGACAAAACCTGCGTAATCATGCACCTGTCCATATTTCCCCGGATATTGTAGCATGGCTCCGTAAAAGGAGTCATTAAAATCAAATTCCTGATGGTCTCCTATCACCAATTCTATCCCTAATGGGGTAGCCCTTGTTCTCAAAAGGGAAATGGTTTGCGGCATTACTTCTTCAGAGACGAAGAATTTAACCACTTCTTGTTTTTTCTGGTCCCTGCTTCTAACATCGAATAACATGGTCATAGCCTCCGCAGCGGCAGTACTTTCATCCAGGAGGGATGCGTTTGCCAATTCCATTCCTGTTAGATCACAGATCATTGTTTGGAAATTCAACAAAGCCTCAAGTCGGCCCTGAGCTATTTCAGCCTGATAAGGAGTATACGCTGTATACCACCCCGGATTTTCCAATATATTCCTTTTAATAACAGATGGCGTAATACTTTCATTGTAACCAAGGCCTATATAGGATTTGAAAACTTTATTCTTTCGTGATAAAGCGTGTATGTGGTTCAGAAATTCATGCTCACTCATCGGAGCGTCTAACGGCAGATCCTCTTTTAAGCGGATATCCTGAGGGATGGTCTGATACATAAGTTCTTCTAAACTATCTACGCCAATAGTTTGAAACATTTTTGGAAGGTCTTCTTCCCTGATACCAATATGACGCAATGCAAAAGAATCTGTTTTCATAAATCCGGAGGTATAATTAATAACTCTAAATGGAGCACAAAATTAGGTATTTATTCCCGTAAAATATGAACTTTATAATAGATCGGCCCTAAAGTTTTTAACGAAAAATAATGGATATGAACAGTTTGTCTACTTTTGTTTAATGCAATGGCTAAAGCATTTTTTTCGGTTTTATGTTAAGGCTAGTATTCACGTGGCTTTTGCAGTAATAGCCTTTCTTTATTTAACAACTGAATTCTTAAACATTTTCCTGGATAAAAACCTGCTGTATTTTATTTTTTTTGGCACAATACCTGCCTATAATATGATCAAATATGGTGTGGAGGGAAAAAAATATCTTTTTCGCAAGAATGCTACCCAGAGAAGTATACAATTGGTTAGTCTTATTTCCCTGTTGATCTCACTTTATTTTGGGTCTTTCATCAGTTTTGCAAGCTGGAAAGGTGTCTTTGTTCTTGGGATCCTTGCAGGGTGCTATGCCTTGCCGGTTTTTCCCAAAAAAAGAAACCTTCGAAACCTGGGGATTCTGAAGATCATCATCGTTAGTCTTGTATGGTCTGGAACCACCGTAGTATTGCCGGTAATTGAAGCACATATAGAAATATCATGGGATGTTTGGATAGAACTTCTGCAACGTTTTTTAATCATCCTGGTACTGATGATCCCGTTTGAGATTCGAGATTTGAACTATGATCCTAAGGAATTGCATACAGTACCACAGCGTATTGGTATCAGGAATACCCGAATTGGGGGTATTTTTCTGTGTTTTCTATGTTTTTTTATGACCTTTTTAAAGGATGATCTATCAACAATAGAGATCTTTAATAAGACATTGATTGCACTTTCCTTGGCTGCACTTATGATCTTTATGCCCAAAGAACAATCCAAATATTTTAGCTCTTTCTGGGTAGAAGCGTTTCCTATTTTTTGGGTACTATTTTTATGGGGAAGTTTGAGTATTATTAAAGTTTCTCTTTAATTTTATTCTTTAACGCTTTTTTTTCTAAATCGCTCATTACATAAATTCTGGCCTTGTCCATTAAGGAAGTAAGTTGCTTGTTCTTTTTTGAAAAAACGGCACAGGTGCTGCAAAACAGCATATGCAATTTTAACTTTAGTTTTTCCGATAAACTAGCCTCTTTGTATTGTGATTTATTGCAAATCACTGCGGCTTCATCACAAGAAATCATAGCGTAAACCAATTTTGATTAAGGCAACCCATAAGCGCCGTGCGGGCTCTGTGGATCATTACCCATAGGTTAGACGGATTTATATTCATTTCTTTACAAATATCTTCGGTTGAAAGTCCACGAACCGTTTTCATTATAAAAACTTGCCGTTGATTTACTGGTAATTGGTCTATGCACGACTGAATTGCCAGGCCCAGTTCTTCGTTCTCTAAGGCATCATTTTCTTTAATACTACTGGGATCTGCCACTTGTTCCTCCAGCCAATCCCCATCAGAATCTGAACTGGCATTGTACTGTAATCTAACTTCAGCCTTTCCTTTTTTTGAATTGATCTTGCGGTAGTGATCTATGATCTTTCTTTTTAAAATAGCAATTAGCCATGTGCGTTCTGTGGCCTGTCCTTTGAAATTCTTTGCCGATTTCAATCCGGCTATAAAGGTCTCCTGTATAAGGTCCTTTGCTATTTCTTCATCGCTTACCCGCACTACGGCATAGTTAAAGAGGTAGTCTGCGTAAGCATCTACCCAGTTATTGGGCTGTAATTGGTGGACGGACATAGCGATTTTTATACCTGTCAAAAGTAATAGATTTTTAATGAAATATGATACCTTTGGTATTTAACCGAATACAATGAAAAATATCTGGATAACCCTCTTTATTGTGACACTTGCCGCTGGGTGCGGTAACATTAATTCACTGCCTATAACTGACTTTTCTCAGGAAGGTCTGGAAGACTATACCTTGTTAGATGTCCGCACACCGGAGGAATTTGCCGCAGGTCATCTCAAAAATGCCGTGAACATTAATTGGTATGACACGGATTTTGTTGATCAGCTTAAAGTGGTCCCAAAAGAACACACCCTCTATGTATATTGTGCAAAAGGAGTTAGGAGTGCCAAAGCGACTTCTTTATTAGATTCTCTCGGTTACAAAGCGATAGATCTCAAAGGAGGCTTTGATGCCTTCCAATCTCAATAAAAAGGACTATTAACCAGTTTTCTTGAGCAGTCCGGCTCGCTCCAGTAAGGCATCGAGTTTGGGTTCGCTGCCTCTGAATTTTTTATAGAGGTCCATTGGTTTTTCAGTTCCTCCCTTACTCAAGACATTTTCTTTGAATTTTTGTGCCACTTCTTTATTGAATATCCCTTTTTCTTTAAAGTAAGCAAAGGCGTCCGCATCTAGTACTTCAGCCCATTTATAGCTGTAATAACCCGCTGAGTATCCCCCCTGAAAAATATGTGAGAACGCCGTACTCATACAAGTTTCCGGCGTATCGGGAAACAATAATGTGTCTTTGAACGCATCAAGTTCATGCTGTTTTACATCTGTTATGGCAGACGGATCTTTTGCGTGCCAGGCCATATCAAGAAACCCAAAACTTAATTGTCTCAGTGTGGCCATGCCTTCCTGGAAGTTTGCTGATTCCTTGATCTTAGTGATCAGATCCATTGGAAGTAATTCCCCTGTCTCATAGTGATGCGCAAACAATTGTAAGGCTTCTTTTTCATAACACCAGTTTTCCATGATCTGGCTGGGTAATTCTACAAAATCCCAGTAAACAGATGTTCCCGAAAGACTGGGATAAGACGTGTTTGCCAGCATACCATGCAAGGCATGGCCAAATTCATGAAATAGCGTAGTTACCTCGTTAAAAGTTAAAAGCGAAGGTTTGCTTTTGGTTGGTTTGGTAAAATTGCAAACAATAGAGATATGAGGGCGTTCATTAACCCTGCCTTTTTGGTATTGTGGTTTGTATGAGGTCATCCAGGCTCCGCCTCTCTTACCGGGTCTGGGATGGAAATCGGCATACAGTAAGGCTATTTCTCCCCCTTTATCATCTGTTACCAAATAGGTTTTTACATCCTCGTGATAGGTTTCAACATCATCAACTTCTTTAAAAGAAATTCCGTATAAGGTTTCCGATATTCTGAATACCCCATCAATTACTTTTTCTAATTTGAAGTAAGGTTTTAATTTTTCATCATCCAGATCAAATCGTTTTTGCTTTAGTTTCTCGGCGTAATAACTACCATCCCACTTATAAAGATCGCTGATCCCATCTTCTTGATTGGCAAATTCCTTTAGCTCATCAAATTCAATTTTTGCTGCGGGTTTGGCCTTTTCCAGCAACTCTTCAAGAAACGATTGTACTTTTTGAGGAGTTTCTGCCATCCTTTCCTCAAGTACAAAATGAGCATGCGAAGCATATCCTAATAGGGTGGCTCGCTTGTGCCGTAAGTTGGCGATCTTTATTACAAGTTCTTGATTATCGAGTTTGTCATTATGAAAACCTTTGCTGCCAAAGGCAATTGCTAATTTCTTACGAAGATCTCTGTTGGTGGCATAGGTCATAAACGGGATATAGCTGGGATAGTCTAGGGTTATCAGCCATCCTTCCTTCCCTTTGGAAGCTGCCAGTTGTAAGGCCGCTTCTTTTGCTCCTTCCGGTAATCCATCTACCTCTTCTTCCTTGGTAAGATGCATTTCATAGGCGTTGGTCTCTGCAAGTACATGCTCACCAAAAGTTAACTTCAATTGTGCGAGTTCTTTATCAATAGCCCTCAATCTATTTTTCTTTTCCTGAGGAAGATGGGCGCCGTTCCTGCTGAAATGTTTGTATTTTTTTTCCAGGAGCATATCTTGTTCCACGGATAAGGACAAGGTGTCTTTTAGTTGGTATATAGCCTCAACTTTTTGAAAAAGTGAAGTATTAAGGGCGATGTCATTACTAAACTCGGTAAGCATCGGAGAAATTTCCTGAGCCAATTGTTGAATTTCTTCGTTGGTTTCTGCAGAATTCAAATTAAAAAATAGACTGGATAACCTATCCAAATGAGCTCCCGAGAATTCCAGAGCCTCAATTGTGTTCTCAAAAGTAGGATCTTCCTTGGCCGCAGTGATCTGATCTATTTCTGCCCGAGCATCTTGAAGTGCCTTCTCAAAGGCCGGTTTAAAATGATCTGTTTCAATATGTTCGAAAGGAGCTTTGTTAAAAGGGGCTAGCAATAAATTCTTCATGTATGCAATGCAATTTATACGTTTGGATTTGAGAACAAGACCATCCTAAATAGACCAGGGCAGTATTTAAGGTTCTCTATTAGGTGTTTTATTGTGAATTTTATAGAAGGATTACTTTTTTACTTCCTTGGCCCCTTTAATTACTTTTTCCTTAAGACCTTCTTTATATAAAATGATCTTATCCTGCACACAGGAATCTTGACTGCCAATGATCTGCGCCGCTAATATACCGGCATTCTTCGCACCATTTAATGCTACGGTAGCTACCGGGACACCTCCCGGCATTTGCAGGATAGACAAGACAGAATCCCAGCCGTCTATAGAATTGCTACTTTTTATGGGGACCCCAATAACAGGGAGGGGAGATAAGGATGCAAGCATTCCCGGTAAATGGGCAGCTCCTCCTGCTCCGGCAATGATCACCTTATACCCGTTTTGATGAGCAGACCGCCCAAATTCATACAGTTT
This sequence comes from uncultured Muriicola sp., assembly GCF_947258935.1. Classification (GTDB taxonomy): domain Bacteria; phylum Bacteroidota; class Bacteroidia; order Flavobacteriales; family Flavobacteriaceae; genus Muriicola. The sequence continues at coordinate 28,095 of NZ_CAMYKH010000037.1, read as the reverse complement.
TTCTGGGGTTCTATGTGCCGAAATTATATCGACCATTACCTCAATATCAAATCCCTTCAAGATCTCAACGGCTTCCTGCATTACCGGAAGATCGCTGGTGCTTCCCATGACAACGGCTACTTTGCTCATAATTCTTACTTACTTATTACTTTAATGGTCTCTTTTACTTCTTGTGCTATTTTTCTAGCCTGGTCCATGTCTTTATTAACGATTGTGACATGTCCCATTTTTCGAAAGGGTCTCGTTTTTGTTTTTCCGTAAATATGCGGAGTTACTCCCTTTAATTCTAATATTTCTTCAATATGATCATAATGTACATTGCCTTCAAATCCTTCGGCCCCCACCAGATTTACCATTACTCCGGCTACCTTACTGTCGGTGATGCCAAGAGGAAGTCCTAAAATGCAGCGAAGATGCTGCTCAAACTGATTGGTGTAACTGGCTTCTATACTATAATGTCCACTATTATGTGGCCTTGGTGCCACTTCGTTCACTAAAATTTCGTCCTCTTCAGTCTGGAACATTTCAACTGCAAGAAGCCCCGTATGCTTTAATTCTTCGGATATTTTTAAGGCAATATTCCTGGCTTTTTGGGCTACCTTATCATCTATTCTCGCCGGGCATAAAACATATTCTACCTGGTTTGCCTCAGGATGGAATTCCATTTCCACCACCGGATATGTTGCCACCTCCCCGGTTACACTTCTTGCAACAATAACCGCCAATTCTGTTTTAAAAGGGATAAGATCTTCCGCTAAACACTCTACATTGGGAAGGTTGGCCAGATCCGAAACTTCTTTGATGATCTTAACTCCTTGTCCATCATATCCAAACTGAGCGCTTTTCCAAACAAAAGGCAACTTTAAACCTCCATGAGCTATGCTTTCTTTGATCTCACTAGAATACGCAAAACGCGAGAATGGTGCCGTAGGGATATTGTGATCTATATAGAATAACTTCTGAGTGATCTTGTTCTGAATAATCCTTAATTCTCTTGGGGATGGAAATATGCTTATACCTTCATCCTCCAATTTTTCCAGAGCATCTATATTAACATTTTCGATCTCTATGGTAAGTACATCTACGGTTTTTCCGAAATCATAGACGGACTTGTAATCCATAAGATCTCCCTGTATGAATTCATTACAAGCTATTTTACAAGGGGCCTCATCAGAAGGGTCCATTACCTTTGTGGCAATATCCCATTTGCGTGTTTCATACAACAGCATTTTACCTAATTGTCCACCCCCCAAAATTCCTAAAGTAAAACGGGAAGAAAAATAATTCATGAACGCTGTTTTTTGTCTGTAGATGTACAGGGTAAACTTTTGACAAAAATACATCTAAATCTTATAAACCAAGGGAAGCGCCATCAAAAAGAGAGTTCAATGTGTTATCTTTGCCCACCTAAAAGGAAGACAGCACGTTGATTAAGATTCACAATACAAATTTTGAGTTGTTTTTGTCTGAGGCAGAAATTCTTGCAGCGGTAAAACGAATTGCGGATGAAATTGCAGAAGATTACAAAGATGAAGTTCCGATTTTTGTCGGGGTTCTCAACGGGGCTTTTATGTTTGTTTCAGATTTCCTGAAATATTATCCCTACCCATGTGAGGTTTCTTTTGTAAAATTAAGTTCTTACAGGGGCCTAACTTCCACCGGAATTGTAGAAACGCTTTTAGACGTGCCGGATTCTATTGAAGGAAGAAACGTGATCATCCTGGAGGATATCATTGATACAGGAAGAACACTGCAGGAATTGGTGCATATTTTTTCAAATACCAATGTTAAAAACTTTAAGATCGCCAGTTTATTCTTTAAGTCTGAGGCCTATAATGGTGAGTATTCCATTGACTACTTTGGCATGGAAATTCCGGATAAATTCATCGTAGGTTATGGCCTCGATTATAAGGAACAAGGAAGAAACTTGCGCGACGTCTATCAAATTAACCAAACTCATATGATCAATCTTGTTTTATTTGGAAAACCTGGTGCAGGGAAAGGCACACAGGCAGGCTACTTAAAAGAAAAATACAATCTAAAACATATCTCTACGGGCGATGTATTTCGCTTCAATATAAAGAACAATACAAAGTTGGGCCAATTGGCAAAATCGTACATGGATAAAGGAGACCTGGTGCCAGACGAGGTAACCATAAGCATGCTGAAGGATGAAGTAGAGAATAACCCTGAAGCAAGCGGATTCATTTTTGACGGGTTCCCCAGGACCGCTGCCCAGGCTGAGGCCCTTGACAATTTTTTGGAGTCCAAGGACATGAAAATAGACGCTACAATTGCTTTGGAGGCTGATGATGAAGTGCTTATTGAACGATTGCTAGAGCGAGGGAAAATCAGCGGGCGCCCAGATGATCAGGATGAAAAAAAGATCAGGAATAGATTCGAAGAATACAATCTGAAAACTGCCCCATTAAAAGAATTCTATGAAGCCCGGGATAAATTTTACAGTGTAAACGGCATAGGTAGTATTGAAGATATCACACAGCGATTGGCAAAAGTGATCAACACCCTTAAGTAATAATAGATCAGTGTTCCATGTCTTTTAAATAGAGTGGAGAAGTGTATCTGGAAAACAAGTACCCTTAACAAATGACAGAAGGCAATTTCGTAGATTACGTGAAGATTTCGGTTGCTTCTGGCAATGGAGGCAAGGGTTCTGCTCACCTTCACCGGGAAAAATACGTCCCCAAGGGTGGTCCGGATGGCGGTGATGGCGGTAGGGGTGGCCATATTATTTTAAGAGGGAATGAAAGTCTCTGGACCCTCCTGAATTTTAAATTCAAAAGGCATTTTAAGGCCGGTCATGGGGAACATGGGAGCAAGAGCAGGAGTACCGGTGCGGATGGAAATGATATCTATCTGGAAGTGCCCCTTGGAACCGTGGTAAAGGATTTAGAAACAGGGGAAGTACTTTTCGAGATAACAGAACACGGCCAGGAGAAAATAGCCTTAGAAGGAGGTAAAGGAGGTAGAGGGAACTGGCACTTTAAAACCGCTACGAATCAAACTCCTCGTTATGCTCAACCAGGGATACCAGGTGCTGAGCGGGATCTTACTCTGGAGCTAAAAGTGCTTGCGGATGTTGGTTTGGTTGGGTTCCCTAATGCCGGGAAATCTACCCTGCTATCAGTACTTACATCTGCAAAACCTAAAATAGCAGACTATCCATTTACAACCCTAAAACCCAACCTTGGAATTGTACAGTACCGCGATTTTAAGAGTTTTGTAATGGCAGACATACCGGGGATCATTGAAGGGGCAGCCGAAGGCAAAGGACTTGGTCATTATTTCCTGCGTCATATAGAACGAAATTCAATTCTTCTATTTCTTATCCCTGCAGATAGTGTGGACATTTCTCAGGAATATGAGATCCTACTTAATGAACTTCGTAAATACAATCCTGAAATGTTAGATAAGAACAGGCTTGTTGCTATTTCAAAAGCAGATATGCTAGACGAAGAATTAATGGATGAAATGCGTGAAGAGGTTAAAAAGGACCTTGGCGACATTCCTTTTCTTTTTATGTCCTCCGTTTCCCAATACGGATTGCAGGATCTCAAGGATAGGTTGTGGTCTCTTTTAAACGATTAAAGTTCGTTTCCCTCCCTTAAAATTTCATTTTTCCGTATTTTAGAGTACCTAGAGAAGTGTGTTCTTTTTTTAAAGAGAAAAGGAATCCACTGCTGCGGGATCTATAATTATGAGAAATTGGCTGATTTTTTTGTGTCTTCTGTGTATTGCCTGTAGTGGTTTGCGGGTAGACTATGATTATGATAAGAACGCCGACTTTTCAAATTACAGGACCTATAATTATTATGCTGATATACAAACAGGGCTGAGTGAGTTAGATACACGACGTTTACTGAGAGCCTTAGATTCTGTCTTGCAAACAAAAGGCATTCAATCTTCTGAGGAACCAGATTTTTTGATAAATATTGAATCGCGTGAATTTCAAATGCCACAAAATAATTCTGTAGGCATTGGAGTAGGGGGAGGCGGCAGAAATGTTGGAGGCGGTGTTTCTATTGGATTGCCCATAGGATCGCCCAACAGGGAACGCGAAATTATTTTTGATTTTATTGATAGCCAAAAAGACGCTTTGTTTTGGCAGGCCGTTACCTCCAGTAATTATAATGAGAATTCCTCTCCAAGTACAAGGGAAAAGATTTTAAACGAGATCGTAGGAAAGGTTATGATGAAATATCCACCTAGAAAATAGTAGTGCCAGCTGTGCAGTGGCCAATTAAAATAGTTGCAATCCTATTATAAAGATCTCAATAATCCCCCATCAATTGGTATGCTGGCACCGGTGATATAGGAGGCTTGCTCCGAGGCTAGAAATGCTACTAAATATCCATATTCTGCAGGCCTGCCCAGCCGTTTAAGCGGTACCTGGTCCTTCATATGTTCTTTCACTTCTGAGACCGGTATTTTTTGTTGATCTGCTTTTTTCTGGTTCAGCTCAGAAAGTCTTTCGGTATCGAAATACCCTGTTAGAATGTTGTTTACGGTAATATTAAAAGGACCTATTTCTGTGGCAAGACTTTTAGCCCAGGCTACCACGGCGGCTCTAATAGTATTAGACAGCACCAGATAGGTGAGAGGTTCCTTTACAGAGACAGAAGCCACATTTATAATTCGGCCCCATTGTTTTGTTTTCATATGATCTATGGCCAATTGAGTAGTGTATACAACCGACTTAAACATTACATCAAATGCTTCCTGATAATCTGTAATTTCTTTTTCAAGAGGAGTTCCTGCCTTGGGTCCCTGGGTATTATTTACAAGAATATCTACTTTATGTGTATTGAAATATTCCTCAATGATCTTTTTGTAGGTATCAAAATTAGAGAAGTCAACCACTAAATACTGATGACGCTGCCCGGTTGCATTAGAAGGCATTAGTGAAACAATCTTCTTTAACTTCGCCTCACTACGAGCCATAATAGTGACACTTGCGCCACTTTCAGCCAGTTGTTGGGCAATGGCAAGACCAATCCCCCTGCTACTACCTCCTACGAGGGCATTTTTTCCTTTGAGTGATAATAACATAAAATCTTTATTTATAGGCTTCTCGCACCGGACTAAAAACGTCCATGATTTTACAAGCCGTTAGAGCTTTTCCACTATGCGATATATTCGAAGGAATAACGACCAATTCTCCAGGCAGGTATACTTTGGTTTCACCGGCTACGGTAAACTCAAACCTACCTTCCAAAACATGCATGATCTGTTCATTAACATGTAAGTGTTCTGGTACGCTTGCACCTTCTTCTACATCCCAGAATGCCAGCGTCATGGTTTCTCCGTGTATCAATTTGCCATGGAATCCCGGTATGATCTCCTTAGGTTCTAGTTCAGACAAGTGTATATTCATAACTTATGAATTGACATTCTTTTGTAATAGATACATATGTTCATTAAGAATTTCTTCAAAAGGTAATTTATTTTCCGGCAGGTAGCGTGCCGAAAGGCTAAAGGTATGCTGATGATCCATCAGCGTATACCCTTCAATATCCTTATAAAATGAATCGGGCACCGTTTGATAGTCAAATTGCTGATTCTTCTCTAGATTTCCTTCCACAAAATCGATCAATTTTTTAAATACGGCTTGTTTTTCTAATTGGGGTTGAAAAGAAACACTGGCCAGAAATTCTTCAGGTCCCTGTAAGCGATTAAAAAGATCGAAAAGCTTTATGGTATCACTCTTGCCCAGGAAGAACAAAACACCTTCCAGCAAAATAAAAGATCTTTTTCCTGATTTTAGTGCCTCCAGCTGCTTATAGAGATCTTGAAGCGAGGGCGCATTGAAATCGGCTTCAAGAAATGTGATGTTCCTACATGGTAATAATCCTTCTTTTTGCCAGGCTTCGGTTTTCTCCTTTTTATATGCAATTACATCTGCCATGTCTATTTCTATGCAATGCAGCGAGGCGTCTAGTAGAAATGGATACATACTAAATCCGCAGCCAAAATTAATAAGGACCTCTATGTTCTCTTTTTTGATCAATTCCTTCAGAGTGTCATAAAAATATCGGTTGCGCAGGCAATGAGCATAGTCTTCATATGCAGACACGGCGCTAATATACCTCTTCGCATGGTTGGCAACAATTGGGTTCGCCCAGAGATGAGCATACTTATCCCCACTTAATGCACTATCGCCTGCTCTGAAATAGGCAGTGACAAAAGCAGTTTCATGTATATTGATTTTCTGGTCCACAGAGCAAAGTGAATAAGGTTCACTAAGATAGAAAGTTTCCATAGGAAACAATGATTTGGGTTGCACTTTTCAATGCCTATCTTTGCCGCAAATATGTTACCGGGATGCAAATTCATTTTATAGCTATAGGGGGCAGTGCCATGCACAATTTGGCATTGGCACTTCACGATAAGGGATATCAGATTACGGGAAGTGATGATGTGATCTATGAACCTTCTAAAACCAGGTTACAGGAACAAGGATTATTGCCCAAGTCCTTCGGTTGGTTTCCGGAGAAATTAGGTGCAGAACTAGATGCAGTTATTCTGGGGATGCATGCAAAAGAGGATAATCCTGAACTGCTCAGAGCGCAGGAATTGGGATTGACAATCTATTCGTATCCCGAATTCCTCTATGAACAATCAAAGGACAAGACGCGGGTAGTTATAGGAGGTAGCCATGGAAAAACGACCATAACTTCCATGATCCTGCATGTGCTTAATTATCATGGAAAAGAAGTTGACTTTATGGTGGGGGCGCAATTAGAAGGCTTTAACCGTATGGTTCATCTTACAGAAGAAAATGATTTTATAATCCTGGAAGGCGATGAGTATTTGTCTTCACCAATAGATAAAAGACCGAAATTTCACCTCTACAAGCCAAACATTGCTTTGCTTAGTGGAATAGCCTGGGATCACATCAATGTATTCCCCACTTTTGAAAATTATGTTTCTCAATTCCAAATATTTGTAGACAACATCGTAAACGGGGGCAGTATTACATATAATGAGGAGGATGAAGAAGTAGTTAGGGTCGTTGAAAATACAACAAATTCAATTCGGAAAATTCCGTATAGAACACCAAAATATACAGTGATAAATGGGCAGACCTATTTGGATACTCCTGAAGGATCCATGCCTATCGAAGTTTTTGGGAAACATAATTTAAACAATATGGCAGGAGCAAAATGGATCTGCCAAAACATGGGGGTAGATGAAGATGATTTCTATGAGGCTATAGCTACTTTTAAAGGAGCCTCAAAACGCCTGGAGAAAATGGCGGAGGGGAAAACGGCCATTTTATATAAGGATTTTGCACATTCGCCCAGTAAGGTGGCAGCAACCACCCTGGCGGTCAAAGAACAATACCCGGATAGAAAATTAATTGCCTGCCTGGAGCTTCATACATACAGTAGTTTTAATGCTGAATTTTTAAAGGAATATAAAGGGGCCCTGGATACAGCAGATGAGGCTATCGTATTCTTTTTACCAGAATCTGTAAAAATTAAAAAGTTAAAAGAAGTTACCCCAGCACAGATATCAGCATCCTTTGAGCGAAACGATTTGAAGATTTTCACAGCAGCAAGAGATTTCAGGGATTTTGTATTTGGTCAAAATTATGACAATACAGTATTACTCCTTATGAGTTCTGGTAACTATGGTGGATTGGATTTAAATTCCGTCAAAAAATTGATAGAAGAATAATTATTGTGTCTAATAATTGTTAATAACCTGCTATTAAATAATTGAAATACAATACAATATCGAAATAAGCACATCGTTCAATGATTACTAAACATTATTTGATAAACATGAAAAAAATAAACGTATGGTTGCTGTCTGTTTTGTTTGTAGGAATTATCTCCTGCAGGGACACTAAAAAAGAACAAGAAGAATTGAATAAAGACCTCAATACTATTGAAGCGGTAGAAAAAGATATAGATCAAACGGTTGAGGAAGTTGAAAAGAAAGCGGAGGAAGTAGAATCAGCATTAAAAGAATTGGATAGTTTATAATAAATAAAATAAATAAAATGAAAAACACACTCAGAATAATCATTGTATCACTGCTTTTAATAGCAATTTCCGGAACAAATGCCTACGCACAGGGAAAGTCACAAGAGAAAGGCAAATCCCAAAAAGATAAGGCAGAGGATAAAATAAAAGAGAAGGACGTTAAAGGGGATATGGATGACCATAATGATGAAATGGATGATAATAAGATGGCCAAAGAAAAAAGTAATAAAGGCAATGGCTATGGGAGAGACAAAGGTGACATGTCTGGAAAGGAGTTTGGGCAGTATAGAGCGGCTATGGCTAAGGAAAAAATTGAAAATTCCGAAAAGAGCTTAAATGATAATGAAGAAACATTGAGGAGTGGGCGTGCCAAGGTCGCCGATGCCAAAGAAAAAGTAAGAAAACAAAGGGAAGATAAAAGTGTTGATGAAGAAGTCATAAAGCAAAAAGAGGACAAGATCCGTAAGGCAGAAGAAAAATTGAATGAACTGGAAGTAGTTATAAAAAAGGGTAAGGAAAATATAAAAAAGAAAGGCGAGGAGATAGAAAAAGTGACTAAGCCTGTTAAGCAGCAATAAGCCAAAAAATTAGAATAAAAGCCCTTGTAGTAAGGGCTTTTTTATTCTCAATTACGATGAAGATCACACTCTAAATTGCCTGAGATGATGGTCTAAATGCTTGTATTGCATCGCCCCCCATTGGTCATGTGTAAAAACACCAAAAAGCGGGTGAGGATTCCATTCAGTCCTGTCTTTGAGTTGATAGAAATCGGAAACCAACTTTCGTAAAATTGCACGTTCTTTTTCAAAATCCTTTTCCTCGGTGGCTCTTGCAAAGGAGGACGTGGGCAGGTTTTTCCGCCATGGTTTTTCATTGTAAAGCGACTTTTTAAAGAACCATTTGATCAAAATATTTCCTATTTTTTTAGTGGGTTTGTTCTTAATAGCCACTTTCAATGGCACCTGACAGTGCCAAACCATCTGTCCAACATTCATTTTACCCCATTCGCCAACGTTAGATTCTTTTAAGTTGTCGATCCTGTGAAGGATCTCTTCATAGTTAGCTTTTTCGAAGAGCGATTTCATTTGTCAAATTTTTGAATTTAGTAAAGAAATGTACATTAAAAATATTAGTTGTTTATCTTTAGACATGCAAAAAAAGCGGGCTTCTTTTTCTATTAAGTCGTGGGCCGATGATGATAAGCCACGTGAAAAATTACTCCATAAAGGAAGGAGTGTTCTTTCTGATGCTGAATTATTGGCTATTTTAATAGGTTCGGGCAGCAGGGATGAGAGTGCGGTTAGTCTTGCCAAAAGGATATTAAAAAGCGCTAATAATAATCTCAGCGTCCTAGGAAAAATCTCTGTTAGACAACTCATGCAGTTTAAAGGAATTGGCGAAGCCAAGGCGGTGGCAATAGCAGCGGCTTTAGAGGTAGGTAGGAGGAGAAGGGAAGAGCGTGAAATAAAAGTAACAAAGATCACAGGGAGTGAAGACGTCTATGCAGTTTTGCAGCCCATTTTAGGAGAATTAGAACATGAGGAATTCTGGATCCTCTATTTAAATAATGCCAATACTATTCTTCATAAATCACAATTGAGCAAGGGTGGTATTACCGGTACAATGGTAGATAGCAGATTGGTATTAAAAAAAGCCCTGGAGCTTGGGGCCGTTTCCCTTATTCTTGCACATAATCATCCTTCAGGTATTCTCAAACCCAGTGAAGCAGATAAAAAGATCACGGCAAAACTACAGACGGCTGCCCAAGCTTTGGATATAAAGGTTTTGGATCATCTGATCATCACTGAGAAGGCCTTTTTTAGTTTTGCAGACCACCAAATATTATAAGGATGTTGTTGATCTATACCCATAAGATTACCCCCCGTTTTACTTATATCATGAAGCAGATCTTTCTCAGGATACTGGGAATAGAGGTAGGTTTTACTACAAAGGTTGAAGATTTTATTAAACATAATGGCCCTAAAATAACGTATACAAAACAACCTTTACAGAACGAGTTCTTTGTTAGAAGTCATCCACTGCTATTTGAACATGGTATAAACGATCTGCAAATCAGCATGAGTGAATGGGGAGATACCCCATGTTTTTTTCCTACCGGGGAACGCAGCAATATCCCGTATGATATTTTTGCGGCTAGTTTTTATCTTTTATCCAGGTATGAAGAGTATGTACCACATGTGAAGGATATGGTTGGCAGATTTCCTTATAAAGAAAGTATGGCGCATCAGCACGGTTTTCTCAAACAACCGGTAGTGGATCTATGGGCCCAAAAATTGTTACACATATTAAAAGAGCGTTTCCCCACTTTGGAACAAAAATCTAAATCGGTTCGATTTACTTCCATCATTGACGTTTCAGTCTCTCATAGTTTTGCACATAGAGGCTTTTTTCGCGGAGGTTTTGGCGTGTTGCTAGATCTTGTAGGTCTTAAATTCAGAAAAGTAATACAACGTCTGCTTGTTTTAAGCAAGGTAAGAAAGGATCCCTATGATAATTTTACGCAACTCATTGACATTCACAAGAAAAGCGGAGTTTCTAGTGCATTCTTCTTTCAATATGCCCAGTATTCCAGATACGACAAGAATATTTCTACCGAAAATAACGCCTTTAAATACCTTATCAAATCAGTAGCAGATTATAATACGGTATCGCTGGCTGCATCCTATAGTTCGTTCACGAACATGGATCTGCTAAAGCTAGAAAAAGAAAACCTTGCCCAAGTTATTAACAAGGCCGTTAATTATGTTCGGTTACGATATAACAGGGTAGATATTCCCGAGACCTACCGCAATCTGGTAGGAGCAGAGTTCACGGATGATTATAGCATGGGGTTTACTCATGAAACAGGCTTTAAATCTGGTACTTGTACTTCGTTCTACTTTTATGATATTCCATTAGAAATTCAACAACCAATAAAGATCCATCCTTTTGCAGTGCACGATTATGCCCTTTTGAAATATGAATCCGAAGAAGAGATATTTAAGGAATTAGACAAGCTTTATGTGCAGGTTAGGCAAGTAAAAGGGCATTTTTTAACGGTGTTTTCTAATGAATTATTGGGCTCGGAACAAAAGATAAACTGGATAGAACTTTACGACAAAATTGTAGCTCGCTATCATGTATAGAGAAATCGTGACCGATGTGTTTTTTGATCTGGACCATACCCTTTGGGATTTTGAGAAGAATTCTGCGCTGACGTTCGAAAAGATCTTTACCGAACATGATGTACAAGTTGATCTGCCAGATTTCCTTAGAGAGTATGTCCCCATCAATTTGGCTTTTTGGAAATTGTACAGAGAAAATAAGATAAAGAAGGAGTCCTTGCGGTATCTCAGATTACGCAAAGTATTTGATACACTAGGATACCCCATCGATGATATACTTATTGCAGATCTTGCCGATGCTTATATTGAACATCTGTCGTCTTATGATCATCTATTGCCAAATTCCAGGGAAATATTAGACTATCTGAAGCCTCGGTATCGGATGCATATCATTACCAATGGGTTCGAAGAAATTCAAGAGAAAAAATTACGAAATTCGAATATTCTTGGGTATTTCGATCATGTGATCAACTCAGAGATGGCCGGAGTAAAGAAACCCGATCCTATCATTTTCCACCTCGCTTTGGAACGGACCAGGATACTACCGCAAAATGCCCTTATGGTAGGGGATAATCTGGAAGCGGACATCCTCGGTGCACGGGCCGTAGGATTTCATTCAATACATCTTAATGTGCATAAAGATCCACTTCATAAACACGGGGAGATCATTGATGATCTTCGTGAAATAAAATTGTATTTATAAAGTTATATAGGTTATAGATTAGGGTCTTTAGGTGCAATTCCTTATTTTTTTCTATTGAATGCGTGTTGAGATGAAAAAACTACTATTTATATTATTAATATTTCTCACAGGTCTTTCCTCCTGTGTGGAAGAACAGAATTTTGATCAATGGGATGATCTGGAGATCATTCCAACCGTAGAAGCCAGCATCTTGTATGTGGAAAGTCCGGAAAGCGTGATCAATGACGCCCCAGGGGCCGTATGGTATATTCAAACTTTTAATTTTGATGCCTTTAGCGAGGATTTCTTTGCAGAAAATGTTCTGGATGGGGTCATTGTGTATGAGCTCGAAAACACCACCAGCAAGGATTTGGAGATCATTTTTGAGTATCTGGATGATGCAGGCAATGTTTTGGATACAGAGGCCTTTACTATACCGCCTGCCCCAACAGCCATCATACGACGCGAAACTACCTATGGCACTCCAACCGGGCGTAGCTTGGACATTATTCGCAATACTTCTGAGATTAGAGTAAACGCCAGTAATTTTGGCGATACAACCAGTACTTCATCTTTACCAGATCCGAAGGTCATATTCAGATCTAGCGCTAAATTCAGGTTACAACTAAAATGAGAGAATGGCTATTTTTTATACTAGCCATACTTCTTTGCAATGGCTCCCTTTTTTCTCAGAACAAGGAGTTGTTATACGATTTTACAGAGATTCCTCAGGCCATTTTATTAAACCCGGGGATGAATACTTCTTTTTCATGGTATGCAGGAATACCTCTTGCCTCAGGGATCTATGGACAGGCAGGTACTAGTGGTATCACCGTACATTCCCTTTTTGCCAATGACGGCATAGACTTTAATGACAAAGTGCGGGACAGGGCTTTAAATGGAATGACCAAAAGAGATGAATTTGGGGCAACCATTCAGATAGATCTCCTTCATGGAGGTTTCAGAAGTACAAAGAATCCAAAACATTTTTACTCTTTCGGGGTCTATTTTGAATCGAATACCATTCTTTATTGGCCACAGGATCTGGCGTTTCTAGGTTTTGAAGGCAATGCGGATCAGTTAGGTAGGCGATTTGATCTGGGACATCTTAAGACCAGGGGAGAGGGGCTTACTGTTTTTCATTTCGGACTAAATAAAGAAATAGACAGAAAATTAACAGTAGGGGCAAGGGCCAAGCTGTATTCGGGCATCTACGATTTTCATTCGTCTACGAATACCGGTTACTTTGTGACTAATGAAGGACAAAATAACCTTTTGTCTAACACCCTGGTTGCAGACATGCAGGTCAGAACTTCAGGATTTGAGGAGATCAGAGCTATTTTGGATGATGAGATTGCCGGTACTGTTCCTAATGTGATCACAAAAAGGGCGCTCTTAGGCGGAGATCTGGGCTTGGGCGTAGATCTGGGGTTTACGTATAACTTAAACCAAAGAACGGTAATTACAGCTAGTCTTTTAGATCTGGGATTCGTTTTTCATTCGGGAGATGTAAAAGGATATTCCTTGCAGGGGAGCGCCACCACAGAAGGTGTTGAAGTAATATTGCCGGATGCCTTTAGCGATCCTAATGCCGATTTTTGGCAAGATCTTGTAGACGAAATTGAAGCTTCATTGCCTTTTGAGGACACCTATAATAGTTATATCACATTTAGGCCCACCCAGCTCTATGGTTCCATACGGTATAATTTTGGGGAACCTATGAACGGCGATATGGATTGCGATTGCGATATAGGGGTTACAAGCGCTGACACACGCTTTCCATATAGAAATGGAGTAGGAGGTCAACTTCATGTGATCAACAGGCCAAGGGGTCCGCAAGTAGCGCTCACGGCCTTCTATTTACGACGTGTTGGAAATTTTCTGGCATTGAAGACCACGTATACAGTGGATAAGTTTTCAATGACCAATATAGGACTGGGAATTAATTTTCAGGCCGGACCAGTTAATCTTTACGCCATGGCAAATAATTTGCTAGGGTACCAAAACCTTGCAGACAGCCATTACGCATCTTTCCAGATAGGATTAAATATCCTATCTTGGGGCACCAATAGATAGTGTGTCCATGAAATATCTTTGTTTATTTCTATTCTTAGCGATGGGGTTCAATGCCCATGCTCAAGCCGTTTTAAACAACTACAAATATGTAATTGTTCCCAAGAAATTTGAAGGATTTCGGTCTGAGAATCAATATCAAACCAGCACAATTGTAAAGTATTATCTGGTGCAACAGAATTTCAATGCGCTATATGAAGATGTGTTACCACAGGATCTGAATGAGGATCGCTGTCTTGGTCTGGTTACTTCTCTGGAGGAAGATTCATCCATGTTTACTACCAGGGTTTCGGTTGTTTTTAAAGATTGTCAGGGAGTTGAGCGTTACCGAACTCGTTTGGGGAGCAGCAAGTCCAAACAATTCCAAGAAGCGTACAGAGAATCTATTGCAGAAGCGTTCCAATCCTTGGATGGCTTCCGATATTCTTACAGCCCAGAAGTTGAAAATAACCAATCCGTAATTCTTAATTTTAAGAATGATGTTAAAGCACTGCCCCCTCCGGCTATCAAACCGGAAGAAAAACCTTTAAATACTGAGATAGCGGATACAGATATTCCTTTGGTGGAAGAAATAGATAAAGAAATGGCAGCTCCTTTAACTCAGCCTTCAGAAGTTATGGAAGCAATTACCTTAGAAGAAGCGGTGGCAGAAGAAACGCGGTCTGAAGCCGTTGAGATCAGGACCCTTTATGCTCAAAAAACAGAAACAGGATATCAACTGGTAGATACCACCCCCAGTATTCAGTTTTATTTAAGGGAAACGTCCATGCCCAACATTTTTATAGCAGAAAGAAAAGGACAGTCAGGATTACTGTATCAGAGAAATGAGCAGTGGGTCTTTGAATACTACGAAGGTGACGATAGGTTACAAGAAGTACTGCAAATAAAGTTCTAAAAGTTGTATTTGTCTTTCCATCTATTCTTTAAAAATTCTTTGATGGCCTTTTCCCTGGCATTTTCGCCGGGGTAGTAAAAAGTGGTACCAGCAATAGTTGCAGGCAAGAATTCTTCTTCAGCAAAATTATGTTGAAAGTCGTGGGCATACTTATAATCCGTTCCATATCCCAGATCTTTCATTAGTTTGGTAGGAGCATTTCGCAAGGCGAGGGGTACAGATAGATCTCCATGTTCCCTAACGGCCTCCTGTGCCTGTTTAATAGCCATATAGCTGGCATTGCTTTTAGGACTGGTTGCCAGATAAATGGTGCATTCGCTCAGGAGAATACGAGCTTCTGGGTAGCCAATTGTGGTCACGGCCTGAAAAGTATTATTGGCGATCACCAGGGCTGTTGGGTTGGCAAGTCCAATATCTTCAGAGGCCGATATCAATAGTCTGCGAGCAATAAATTTTACATCTTCGCCGCCTTCTATCATTCTTGCTAACCAATAAACTGCACCCTGGGGATCACTTCCTCGGATAGATTTAATAAATGCAGAAATGATATCATAGTGTTGTTCACCTGTTTTATCATAGAGCACCGTGTTTTTTTGAACCTTGGCCATAACCAGCTCATTGGTGATGGTAATTTTGTCAGAGGTTTCCGAATTGACCACTAATTCGAATATATTCAGCAATTTACGGGCATCACCTGCGGATAATCGCAACAATGCCTCTGTTTCCTTTAAAGAGATTTGTTTGGTTTGTAGAACGCTGTCTTCTTTGATAGCCCGTTTGAGAAGGGTATCCAGATCTTCTTTTCCAAAGGAATTTAATATGTATACCTGACATCTGCTCAGCAGGGCGGGGATTACCTCAAAACTCGGATTTTCCGTAGTAGCTCCAATAAGGGTGATCCAACCTTTTTCAACTGCTCCCAGTAGCGAATCTTGCTGTGATTTACTAAAACGATGAATCTCATCTATAAAAAGGATGGGGTTTTTTGTGCTAAAGAGATTACCGCGTTCTTTCGCTTTTTCAATTACTTCCCTGATGTCTTTAACACCACTATTAATGGCACTTAAGGAATAAAAGGGTCTTTTGCTTTCGTTGGCAATGATCAATGCCAGAGTGGTCTTCCCGGTTCCCGGAGGCCCCCAAAGGATAAGCGAGGGGATAATCCCTTTTTTGATCTGATGAGTTAGTGATCCTCCTTCACCTACCAGATGATGTTGACTAATATACGCTTCCAGTGTCTTGGGACGAACGCGTTGTGCCAATGGTTCATTCATAACAATAAAAGTACATTTTTTCTATGGATGACAAGGAGGCAGGTTTTGGGAATACGGTGTGAAATTTGTAGTATTACCATCAAAATGTCGGCTATGTCAGCGGAAACCCACTTTAAGTTTTCCAACAGAGTTTTACTGGTTCCCATGGTGTCAGTTTTGCTGATCTGGACAATTTTTTGGCTGGAACTTAAATTTCAGAGTAATTGGAACGACTTTGGTATATATCCCAGGAGCTGGACAGGATTGCGTGGTATCCTTTTTGGACCATTTCTGCACGGATCTGTAGAGCACCTCTACAACAACACCATACCCTTGGCCGTTTTAATGGCCACTCTGCTATATTTCTATCGGAGTATTTCGTTTAAAGTGCTTTTCTGGGGAATGATTCTTGCAGGGTCTATTACATGGCTGATTGGCAGACCATCTTACCATATTGGTGCCAGCGGAGTGATTTATCTCCTGGCGAGTTTTATTTTTTTTAAAGGAATTTTCACAAAACACTATCGCCTGGTGGCAGTATCACTCATAGTTTCTTTTATTTATGGCAGCATGTTGTGGTACATTTTTCCAATAAAAGAAGAGATCTCCTGGGAAGGGCATTTAGGGGGCTTTGTCATTGGTCTTTTTATGGCTGTGTTCCTGCAGGCAAAAGTGCCAATAATTCCTAAATATGCCTGGGAGAAAGAGGACTATAATGAAGAGGATGATGAATTTCTAAAGCATTTTGACGCAGATGGTAACTTTATTGAAAAGGCTAATTCTGGTGAGGATGAAAAGGGGATACAGGTTAACTACCATTTTAAGAAGGACAAAGATAGTTCTGCGGATACTGAAAATTAAATATTCCTTTGCCGCACAACTTCATATAAAAATACACCACAGGCCACAGATACATTAAGAGATCCAATCTCTCCGAGCATGGGAATTTTGGCACTGTGATCTGCTGCTTTTAGAATAGATGGGGATATGCCCATATCTTCTGCTCCCATAACAAGAGCTACTGCACCTTTTAAATTTACATCATAGATAAGGTCATTTGTTTTTTCTGTGGCAGCAACAATAGTAACTCCGGAGGCTTGTAAGTAAAAGATCGCATCCTTAATGTGATCTACTTTGGCAATAGGAACCTTAAATGCGGCTCCTGCCGAGGTCTTAACGGTATCTCCGGTAACAGGTGCAGAACCTTTTTTGGGGATTATGATACCATCTACCCCCGTACATTCGGCTGTTCTGATGATAGCCCCAAAATTTCGAACATCCGAAACCTGGTCTAGTAATAGAAACACAGGATCACTTTTTTGAGACAATACCTGGTCTGCCAATACCTCAAATGTATGAAATGTAATAGGCGAAATAGTAGCTACAACGCCCTGGTGATTATTCTGATTAAGTCTGTTTATCTTTTCAATGGGAACATAGGAAGTGTTGATGCCATTCTTGCGCACCAGGCCTTCTAATTCCTTGGACAAGGCACCGTGAAGCCCTTTTTGTATAAACACCTTATCTATGGGTTCATTGGCCTGGATAGCTTCTATCACAGCCCGTAGACCATAGATCTGAGTATTTTTTGTCATAGGTTAAAGGTAACAAAAAAACCACCCGATGAAATCGGATGGCTTTTATGTTAAGAGATAAAAACTTTATAATGCTACTACGTTTGTATAAGAAACAACGCCTTCTGAGTCAGTTGTTTTTGTAAAGCCGACGATAGATGCATATGGAAATCCATTTACATTTGTGCCCAGCGTTAAATTAGTAAAGGTGCCTTCAAAAATTAGATAGTCGGTCTGATTTGGAAACACAAAAAATAATTTCCAAGGGATATCAGTTTCCCCTGCTGTCCAAACACCTACATCAATGGTGTAATCTCCATCCGGATGTGTATCATTAAAAATATCGGTCTCGTACCTTGAACCAGTTTCTGCACTTTCAAAGCCCAATACATAAGTATCTAAATCATTAATATCCGGGTTTGCCCAATCTAAAAGATACGTCATTCTTCCCGCAACAACTCCTTCACCATATGGAAATTGAATTGCATCAAAAATTTGCAGCGGTTGAGATGCAGACGTAATTGTATAATTTACCCCCGGATCTACCGTGTCCAATAAAATGGCGGTTAATTGTAATGATCCATAATTTGCTAAACCATCAAAGCCTACATCAAAGCCATCTGAAGCAGGAAGTGTTATTGTTCCTGATCCTGTAGTACTTCCGGCAGGTATGGCAACAGATGTAGTTGTAAAAGCACCGCTATTAAAGGTAGCAGTTACTTCAACGTCTGCATCAGATGCAAAAGATTGTGGTATTGAAACAGTTACTCCAATAGTTCTACCCTCGGCAGTCTGAGTGTCAGTTGTAGAAACAGTACCCTCCAATGCCACTGTAGTTAGTCCTAAATCTAAAGGATATCCTATAAGACTTTCCTCCTCCGTACAGCTTGAAAGTAAAATCGCTGAAAAGGCAACTAAACTTAAATATTTATATAAATTTTTCATAATTGTTCTCTATTTTTTAATTCTTTTGTGCAATAAATATTCCATCACCAAAGGTAAAACCTGTTCCATTACCACCAGCTAGGCTAAGGCCTGTACTAAACTTTAATTCCAAATATCCAATACAAGATAAGGCTAAAGAGGTAGCCGCACTAGATCGAAAGTTTGTAGGTGAGTATCCTGCACAGCAAATTTCTTCGGTTAAAACACCATCTTGTCTCTCGAAGGTTGCTATCCCAAATGCGTTAACATTAATAGTTATATTAAAATCACCGGCTGAATCGTATGGGTTAACAAGAACGATATCACCAGATTCTTCTCCTGCTATTATTTCGAACTGAGTCTCCCCTGTAGCGGAAAAACCATCATCCTCAAGAATAGTGTAGGTTCCAATCATATCTGCCTGATTAAACGGACATGCTATAAACGTTGTAAGTGCATAGGCCTGTTTTTGACCTGGCTCTGCTTGCATATCAGGGGCCAAACTATTAAAAGTGACAGTGCTCCCATCGGTACCTGTTGAAGTACCTACAAAGTCGAACCTGTCACCTGCTAACAAATCAGCAGGATCAACTCCTAAAGCGGTTGCTATATCTGGTCCAGATACTCGGAAGTCTGTAGGAAAAGTACTGGTTGTAAAAATAGTTGAATAATCCGTGGCTACACCGTTAGATACTCTTCTAGCTTTAACTTCAAAACTCGCTACGTTTCCGGCAGGCGCAGTAAGTGCTCCACCAAATGTAGAATTTTCAATATCTGTAACGTCTAATACAGGGCTTTCAATGTCAATAAAGACATAGGCCGCCACTGTTGGTTCCCATAGGGGATTTTTTTCTTCATCCTCACAAGAGATAAAGGAGGCAAAGAATAAGGTTGCAAATAATATTTTATATATATTTTTCATGTCAATTAATTTTACTTTAAAGATTAGTGTAATGAGATATTACTTTTATCCCAGAAAATTCTTTCGCCTCTATCTTTTTGAGTAGCGTTGCTATTTAAATTTACAAAATTTGCAGGATAAACAACAGAGTTGTAGAACTCACCTGAGGTTAAAACTAACGTCGGTTGAAAATTGCTAGGGAACCCAGTTCTTCTATAAGCATTATAAGCCTCCATACCGTTACCATAGCTAGCTATATGATATTCTTTCAGAATTATTTCCAATCTTTTGGAATCGTCCAGTGCATTGTCATACGCATCTAGAACAAAAGCCACATAATTATCAACATCATTTTGAGTTGCGTCTCCCGCTACACCCAAAAATCCGATAACTTTGGCCATACTTCCTCGTATCGCACTCTCAAGAAAAACACGCGCATCACCGGTTGTTCCGGTTGTCAATGCAGATTCTGCTTTTATAAAATCTACAAAGAAACTAGTCAACAACGGCGTAATACCTGCACCTTGTTCTCCTGTTGATCCTTCCTCTTGTGTGCTATCACCGGCACCGTCGTCATAACTACCTCCAACCGGATAAAGTCCAAAAACCGTTCTTTTTTCATCATCTGGGGGAATACCACCATTATCTCCATGATCTCTACCCCAATAACCTCTAGGGGCACTTGCTACACAAAAAGGCATTCCAACAGCAGGATCATAAATTGAACTGTAGTTGGCATATTGCGAAGGGGCATTTGCACCTACACATCCAAGTGTAAATACATCTTCATTGGTGGCGTTCGTATCCTGGCGATAAAAATAATAGGCCAGTCTAGGATCATCAAATCCTTTTTCAGCTATCATGGACCACATAAGATAATTAGACATATACCCACCGGCCGAATCTTCATAGTATCGGTTGTATCCAGGATGCCTTGTGCTAGGGTTTAATCTATTACTTCCATATTGCAATACCCAATCTTCATCTGCTGAATCAATTATATTATTACCAGCTAAAATTGAATTAATACTGGCGGCGATGTTAATACCTAAATCTGCACCGGCAAGTCTTGCATTATTTAAAACTCTTAGCTTAAGTGTATTTGCAGCGGTCACCCAACTTTTCTGCGTATCCTCGTCTACAGTGCCACCATCAGAATAGTAAAAATCTTCCGGAGGATATGCAGAGGCTACACCATTTAGCAACGCTATTGCTTCATCTATTTCAGAAAGCATGGCGATATACACATCTACCTGGTTATCAGGAGCAGGATTAGTGTTAGCATTTCCTTGCAATGCCTCTGTGTAGGGAATATCTCCAAACAGGTCTACCATACTAATCAGCACATATGCCCTGAATAATTTGGAAACACCTAAATGGTATTTTAAATCTAATTCCTCTGCAATTGGTTCCAGGGCCTGAATATCTGCCAAAATTCCGGAATAGGCACTACTCCAAATCCCGTTGAAATTTATCGGGGCGTACGCATTATCATATGTATTTCCTCCTGTCATTGCGAATTGTCGGGAAACTGAGGCGGTGAAACTTGCACCACCAGCTACATTCTCTACAAATGTGCCAAACCCTAGTTGTATATTGTTAAACAGAAAGTCTGGATCTAAATTATCAACTGAGACCTGAGTAGGACTTTCAGTTAAACCGAGCTCAGTAGTTTCACAAGAAAATAATCCTGTAAAAAGTAGAGCTAAAATTATTTTTTGATATCTAATTTTCATCACTTTTTTTTTTAGAAAGTTAAATTAAGGCTGAAACCATAGCGTTTTGCTGTAGGGCCTGTCAAATAGTCGAACCCTTGTCCGTTACCTACTCCAAGACTAATAACCTCTGGATCAAAATTAAGTCCATTTGGGAAATTCACTGCCTTGTAATACAGGTTTGAGCCAATTATTGAAAAAGAAACCCTTCCAAAAGGCGTTTTATCCAAAAATTTAGATGGCACATCATATGATATTGCTACTTCTCTTAACCTAATGGTAGTGGCGTCATAGATCGCTTGTTCATCGATAAAGAAACCAGAATTAACAAATCCATAATCAGTAGCTGCAATTACCAGATCATTGGTATCTCCATTTTGCTTAACACCGGGAAGGATAAAACCTTGAGTTCTATCATAATCCGTATCTGTAGTTAAACCACGAGAGAGTAATGCGGCGGCCGTAGTTGAATAGATATCACCTCCATGTGTATATTCCCACTGCATTCTTAATCCGAAACCTCTGAATGAAAAATCACTTATTCCAGTCATTCTCCAGTCCGAATTCGGATCTCCAATAATAGTAAGATCAGGATTGGATAAATAATTACCATCTGCGGCTACGATTGGATTTCCATTTCCATCTCGAGCGATGGAACTACCTTGAATAACTCCGTAAGCTTCTCCTGGAATAGCAAAGTTACCTAGATTAGTAAATCCAGCAATAACTTCTTGCTCTGAATCCGCACCAAGGCTTTCAACGATGTTTTCATTAACGGTCCATTGTCCCGAAATGTCCCACCTAAATCCTGAATTGGATTTTGGTCTTATCGGATTTATATTGAACCCTAATTCGATACCCTTGTTACTTACTTCAGCAGGGTTATCAGCAGTTACAGTATAACCTGTAGCCGGATCGAGTAGTTTACTGGTAAGAATCAAATCCTTGGATGATTTGCTATATACAGATAAATCTATACCAATTCTATTACTAAAGAATTTAGCTTCAATTCCTGCCTCAATTTCTGTCAACAGTTCAGGTTTTAAATTTAAATTACCCAGTCTGTCAGAAATAGAAAGTACGTTAACAACACTTCCATCTGCTGGATCAATAAAGACATTGGTTCCGCTACCCAATCCTACAACTGTAGAGTATGGGTCAGGGAATCCGGCGGAAGATCCGTATCCTACTCTTAACTTAAGATAGTTAAGGGTTGAAGAATTTCGCAATCCTTCAATTGCAGAAGTTGGTACGAATGATAGACTTGCAGAAGGATAAAATATTGATCTTTCAGCGGTCTGAAGAGATGAATACCAGTCATTTCTACCCTGGAAGTTTAAATAAATGAAGCTGTCATATCCAAACGTAGCGGATAAATAAGCTCCAATAATATTCTCCTCTCTATAAAAGGTGCCTGCGGTTTGTTCCTCAAAATTATTATGTGTTTGAAGACCGTAGACAAATTGCTGTGTACTCTGTACAAAGTTAAAATCTCTAGTTTCTCTCCGAGGATTTAAACCTAATGATCCATTCAGATCAAATTTTTCGTTCTTGTCTAACTTTTTATTAAAGTTTAGACTCAACGTATGATCCCATACTGTATTTAATCTGTATGAGGTTGTAAGCGAACCACCAACTATCTGGGTACCGCCTTTATTAGCCGAAAATTCTTGTTTTTGAGTGTATTGATCCAAGGCCATTCTATAAGATAGATTTAACCAATCATTAAAATCATAAGACAAAGTTATATTTCCAAAGAATCTTCTAACTGCTTCTGCGTCATTTATATTTTTAGAAGTCCATAAAGGATTTTGGATATCATTACCACCCCTGTAGTAAACACTTGAATTGTCTACCGGGTTTTCAAATGGAAGACCAAATAGATCAACACTTCTTGGGGTGTATAAAACATTGGAAAACAAAGATGCTGTTCCACCAGTTGGATTACTACCAAAACCAGCAGCAGTTGGCGGTGCATTCTTATCAGTTCTAACAACGTTAAAG
Organism: uncultured Muriicola sp.; assembly: GCF_947258935.1. Taxonomy (GTDB): domain Bacteria; phylum Bacteroidota; class Bacteroidia; order Flavobacteriales; family Flavobacteriaceae; genus Muriicola. The sequence goes on along the minus strand of NZ_CAMYKH010000037.1, from coordinate 4,937 downwards.
GATGTACTTACATTAAGGTTATTTGAAAGCTTAGCACTACCACCCGCGCTAAAGTTTGTTCTTACATAATCGTTATTTGGAACAAACCCTTCATCATCAGTATGCCCAAAACCTACACTAAAGCTTCCTCTGTCGTTGGCACTTGTAACGCCAATAGAAGTAGTTGTTACCCCACCTGTTGAAAAGAACTTCTCAACGCTATCATAAGGTTTGTAGTCATATCGCGCTCCCTGAAATTCAGGAAAAACATTTGCAAGACCAGCCCTATCGTAAGGATGTGGTACAGTACCATCAGCTCCTACATTATTTGTGCCCCTTGAATTAAAGTTAGGCCCCCAGTTACTAAATGCCTGGGAATAGTTTTGATAAAAACCATTTCCATAGGTATCTTGATAATCCGGTAAATTGGCAATATCATTAAAAAAGTAAGATTGACTAAATGAAACCTCTAATTTCTTTTGTGCTGTAGAAGCAGATCCGGTCTTGGTTGTAATTAAAACAACCCCATTCCTACCGGCCTGTCCGTATAATGTGGTAGCACTCAATCCCTTTAGAACACTTAATTCCGCAATATTGTTTGGATCAATATCCAGGAATCTACTTGATGCAGTTGTGTTCCCTTGAACAAAATTTCTATCAGAATTGGTATCTGAATTGAAAGGCACACCATCTACAACAAATAATGGTTGGTTACTACCATTAATAGAAGAGTATCCCCTTATAATGATGTTTGTTCCTGATCCTGAAAGACCACTGGTTTGTTGGATATTTACACCAGGAGCCTTACCAGTTAAGGTTCTACCAATGTCTGTGGCAGGTTTGTTAGCAATTTCGTCAGAACCAATAGTTGAAACAGCGTACCCAAGAGCTTTCTTCTCTTTCTTAATACCCTGCGCCGTTACTATTACTTCTTCCAGTGCCTGAGCATCTTCCTGCATCTGCACATTAATATTGTTACTTGCTCCAATAGTTACCCGTACATCTTTTTGACCGATGTAGCTGAAAAGAAGTGTTTGCCCTTGGCTGCCTCGAATGGTGTAATTACCGTCGAAATCAGTTTGGGTTCCTGTAGTGGTCCCTTCAACGACGATGTTTACCCCTGGAAGCGGAAGTCCGTCCTGGTCCGTTACGGCACCTGAGACCGTCTTCTCCTGCGCAAAAGTCAAATGCACAACAAACGCCAATAACAGCGTTAAGATTCCATTTAAATTTGTTTTCATTTTATAATTATTTGAATTAGCTAGGCGCAAAAATCCTAATATTATGTTAATAATCCAAACTTATTTTAATAAAACTTTAAGAAGTTCAAAGGAATCAAGAACTTTCTGAAAGCCCGTATCGTAGGTTTTGAGGGCTATTTTGTGCTAAAAGGGATACTAGTTTAGATGATTAATTCCGATCCGTAATTTCCATGAATCTCATCTATTCTATTAGAATACCCTGAAACTGAGGAGATAGGGCCTATTTCGTTTTTTATTTTATAAATAATTCTCAGTTGTTTTAAATTTCTAAGTGGGTTTATATAACATGTTCATAATTAAGATTTATAGCCCTGTATGATCAAAAAAATTAATACTATATATAAGGTATAGGATGAGGTATCAGAAAAGCACTTGGCATGGGTAGTTGGGAATGATTTTAAAAATCTTATAAATTTCGCAAGCAACCATTTGAATTATGTTTAATAATTACTACATTTGCCGACCCTTAAAAGAGGGTACCATTATTATTTAGTAAAATATATGCCAACAATTTCACAATTAGTACGAAAAGGAAGGGCCACAATTACCAAGAAGAGTAAATCGGCTGCTTTGGATTCGTGTCCCCAGCGAAGGGGGGTTTGTACGCGTGTTTACACAACTACTCCAAAGAAACCAAATTCTGCCATGAGAAAAGTGGCCAGGGTACGGTTAACCAATGGAAAAGAAGTAAACGCATACATCCCTGGAGAAGGACACAATTTGCAAGAGCACTCGATAGTATTGGTTAGAGGCGGAAGGGTGAAGGATTTGCCAGGAGTTAGATATCACATCGTGAGAGGAGCTTTAGATACTGCGGGCGTTGCCGGCAGGACTCAAAGACGATCTAAGTACGGAGCAAAACGACCCAAAAAGTAAGCAACACTTTTAAGAAGAAGCAATGAGAAAAAGACAGGCAAAGAAAAGACCACTTTTACCAGATCCAAAATTTAATGATCAGCTGGTGACTCGTTTCGTCAATATGATGATGTGGGATGGGAAAAAGTCGGTTGCCTTTAAAGTATTCTACGATGCGATCGATATTGTAGATGAAAAGAAAACAGACGAGGAGAAAACAGGATTGGAATTGTGGAAAGATGCCCTTTCTAATGTGATGCCTCACGTAGAAGTGCGCAGCAGAAGGGTGGGAGGAGCAACCTTCCAAATTCCTATGCAAATTAGGCCAGATCGAAAGATATCTACAGCCATGAAATGGTTGATCAGCTATTCCAGAAAGCGCAATGAGAAGTCCATGGCCCAGAGATTGGCCTCGGAAGTTCTTGCTGCTGCCAAGGAAGAAGGTGCTGCCGTAAAGAAACGTGTGGATACGCACAAGATGGCTGAAGCCAATAAAGCATTTTCTCACTTCAGATTTTAGTACTTAACATGGCAAGAGATTTAAAATATACAAGAAACATAGGGATTGCAGCACATATTGATGCTGGTAAGACCACAACTACAGAACGAATCTTATTCTACACTGGCGTAAGTCACAAGATGGGTGAAGTTCATGATGGTGCGGCCACTATGGACTGGATGGAGCAGGAACAAGAACGAGGTATCACAATTACGTCTGCTGCTACAACCTGTACATGGAACTTCCCAATGAAGAATGGTGAGATCATACCAGAATCTAAACCTTACCATTTTAATATTATAGATACCCCCGGACACGTAGATTTTACCGTTGAGGTAAACAGATCTTTACGTGTATTGGATGGTTTGGTATTCCTTTTTAGTGCTGTTGATGGTGTAGAACCACAATCTGAAACCAACTGGCGTTTGGCAGACAATTACAAAGTTCCAAGAATGGGCTTTGTGAATAAGATGGACAGGCAAGGAGCCAACTTCCTGATGGTGTGCAAGCAAGTGAAGGAGATGTTGAAATCTAACGCTGTGCCAATTGTATTGCCTATAGGTGATGAAGCCGATTTTAAAGGAATAGTAGACCTTGTTAAGAACCGTGCTATTGTATGGCATGAAGATAACATGGGAGCTACCTTTGATGTTATTGATATTCCTGAGGAAATGAAAGCTGAGGTTAAAGAATACAGGGCAATGCTAATTGAAGCTGTTGCTGAGTATGATGAAACCTTAATGGAGAAATTCTTTGAGGATGAAGATTCTATCACCGAAGACGAAGTGCATGCGGCGTTACGAGCAGCAGTAATGGACATGAGTATCATTCCAATGATCTGCGGTTCTTCCTTTAAGAATAAAGGGGTGCAGTTCCTTCTAGATGCTGTATGCCGTTACCTTCCTTCTCCTATGGATAAAGAGGGTATCGTAGGTGTGAATCCCGATACCGGGAAAGAAGAAAAAAGAAGACCAGATATTAAGGAACCATTTGCTGCCTTGGCCTTTAAAATTGCTACAGATCCTTTTGTGGGTCGTTTGGCATTCTTTAGAGCCTACTCCGGTAAATTGGACGCAGGTTCCTACGTCTTAAATAACCGATCTGGGAATAAAGAACGAATTTCCAGAATATACCAAATGCATTCTAACAAACAGAATGCCGTAGATTCAATCGCGGCAGGAGATATTGGAGCAGCAGTTGGGTTTAAAGATATCAAGACAGGGGATACCCTTTCTGATGAAAAACATCCGATCGTTCTTGAGAGTATGAACTTCCCTGATCCTGTGATCGGGATAGCAGTGGAGCCAAAAACCAAGGCAGATGTGGATAAACTGGGAATGGCACTTGCCAAGTTGGCAGAAGAAGACCCTACGTTTCAGGTAAAAACAGATGAAGCCTCCGGACAAACCATTATTTCTGGTATGGGCGAGCTTCACTTAGATATCATTACAGATCGTTTAAGACGAGAATTTAAGGTAGATGTAAACCAGGGTCAGCCACAGGTAGAGTACAAAGAGGCTATCACAAGGTCAACAGATCATCGTGAAACATATAAGAAACAAACTGGAGGTCGTGGTAAATTTGCAGATATCGTATTTACGATGGAACCTTCCACACTTGATACACCAGGACTTGAGTTCGTAAACGTGATCAAGGGGGGGAACATTCCCAGGGAATATATTCCTTCGGTAGAAAAAGGATTCAGAGAGGCCATGAAGAATGGTCCTTTGGCCGGATTTGAGATGGACAGTATGAAAATTACCTTGAGGGATGGATCATTCCACCCGGTGGATTCGGATGCTCTTTCTTTTGAATTGGCCGCTAAGATCGGTTATAAATCGGCTGCCAAAGCTGCGAAAGCAGTGCTTATGGAGCCAATTATGAAGATGGAAGCCATTACTCCTGAAGAAAACATGGGAGATATTGTAGGGGATCTTAACAGAAGAAGAGGTCATGTAACCAATATGGATGACAGAGCAGGAGCTAAGGTCATTAAAGCTGAAGTTCCACTTTCTGAAATGTTTGGATATGTAACGTCTTTAAGAACTCTATCTTCTGGTAGAGCAACCAGCACAATGGAATTTTCACATTATGCAGAAACCCCTTCCAGTATAGCAGAAGAGGTTATTAAAGCAACTAAAGGGGTAACCGCTTAATTTGTAGAAGATGAGTCAGAAAATCAGAATAAAATTAAAATCATACGATTACAATCTGGTAGATAAGTCTGCTGAGAAGATCGTCAAAACTGTTAAGTCAACCGGTGCAGTGGTTACGGGACATATTCCATTACCTCCTCACAAGAAGATCTTTACGGTATTGCGTTCTCCCCATGTGAACAAAAA
>NZ_CAMYKH010000036.1 GCF_947258935.1 uncultured Muriicola sp. | reverse complement strand
GAACCTATTTCATATACTTCAGTTTTAAGTAGGTCTGCAATTGGACTAAGATCTACGCCCCCATCCCCGTACTTTGTGTAGAATCCGATGCCGAAATCTTCCACTTTGTTTCCGGTGCCGGCCACGAGATAGCGCAAAAGTGCTGCAAAATAGTAAAGTGTGGTCATACGAAGTCTGGCTCGCGTGTTTGCAAGGGACATATGCCTTTCTTCTTCATTGTCTACAACGGGAAGAGCACCTACCAGGTGATCAAAAACTGGAGTTAGATTTACAGGTTGCCTGCTTACATTGGGATATTTTTTTTGTAACCACTTGATATGATGATCTGCACGCGAAACCTGATTATCGCCCTGATGAATAGGCATTTCCACACATAATAGATCCAGACCGGTACGGGCACAAAGGGTAGAAGTTACAGCAGAATCTATCCCGCCGGAAACACCAATAACAAAACCTTTCATCTTTGCATTGGTAGCATAGTCTTTCAACCATTCAACAATATGATCTACTACTTTATCTGTTTGCATGTTCCACTATATTTAAATTGAAATACTGTAACTTTGGCCCCGTAAAAATAACCTCTGCAAACGGAATATTAAAACAGTTAAAGGAGAACTTTCCATGTACAGAAAAACATTTTGGGTATTTTGTATGGTTTGTCTGATAGGCGCATGCAAAAAGGACAAAGAAGTGCCCGCCGCTATCGCCAATCAAGTATTGGAGGTAAAGGTACTTCGTTTTGATCAGGAATTTGCTGAGACCACTCCGGAGAACTTATCGGATATCAAAGGGAAGTATCCCTACTTTTTTCCTGCCCAATATTCAGATAGTGTATGGATTGCTAAAATACAGGACACTCTGCAGATAGAATTAAGACAAGCTGTAGACAGTGCTTTTGCCGATTTTACTGAAGAACAGGAAGAGATCACCTTGCTGTTTAAACATATCGCCTATTATTTCCCTAGGTATACTATTCCAACTATAGTAACTCTTACTACCGATGTGGATTACGAAAACAGGATCATCTTAGCAGATACCCTTCTTCTGATTGGGGTAGATAATTACCTTGGCAAGGATCATCGTTTTTACCAGGGCATAGACCGCTATATTTCTAAAGGTTTAGACAAGCAATATCTGGAAAGTGATATTGTAAGTGCATTTTCGAAAAAAGTGATTTCCTATCCAAGAGATCGCTCCTTTTTAGCACAGATGATCTATTATGGCAAGGAGCTCTATTTAAAGGACCTTTTGCTAAGTTGGCAATCAGATGCCCAGAAAATAGGATATAATCAGGAAGAATATAGCTGGGCGCAGGCTAATGAGGAGCAAATATGGCGCTACTTTATTGAACGCGAACTTTTGTATAGTACGGACGCACAGTTAGGACCACGTTTTCTGGATCCAGCACCATTTTCTAAATTCAGGTTAGAATTGGATAATGAATCACCAGGAAGGTTAGGGAGATATATGGGCTGGCAGATCGTCAGGGCCTTTGTGGAGAAAACTGATATTCCGGCACAGGAATTATGGAATTTACCAGCCGAGACCATTTTTAAAGAAGCAAATTACAAACCTAAGAAGTAAGACTATGGCCCAGCAAGAGACCTCGGAAATAACTTTAAGGATTGCCCTTGATGAGAATAGGATCCCGGAAAAATTAACCTGGTCTGCCCAGGATGGTGGCATCGTAGACGAAGATGCCAAGGCTATGCTGTTATCTGTTTGGGACAGTAAGAACAAAGAATCACTTAAGATAGACCTATGGACCAAGGATATGCCTGTAGATGAGATGAAGATCTTCTTTCACCAAACCCTCGTAGCCTTATCAGACACTTTTATGAAGGCCACCCAAGACGAAAAAATGACGGCCACCATGAAGGATTTTTGCGATTATTTTGCAGAAAAATTAGAATTAAAATCATAATATCCCGGTATATTCACAATATTAGGTCAGTAGAGAATTCCATAGCTGTAACCTATTCAAATTTTTCAAGGTGACTAAAGATCCAATTAGAAAGTTAGTTTTTGTTTATAACGCGGATTCCGGAATTAAAAATGGCCTGCTAGATTTTGCGCATAAGATTATTAGTCCGAGAACCTACGAATGCCGTCTTTGTGAGCTAACATTCGGAACCTTCGCGGAAAAATCGCTCTGGAAGAAGTTTCGCCAAGATCATAAGATCGAAATGGAATTCTTGCACAAAGATGAGTTTCTCAAGACCTATGCTTCCAAATTTATGCCGGCATATACATTTCCTGTCATCCTTGAGATAACGGCCCATGACCTGGATCTGTTTTTGGGAGCCAAGGAAATGAATGCCTTAACCGAAACCCAGGAACTAATAAATGCCATCCAAAATAGGCTGGCAAGAACAAGCTCTTAAAGTATTTTGGTGTGGCAAGTGCCAGATTAGCTTTTTTGTCCCCGATGGTACTCTTTATTGATCTCATCTATATATTCTAATATTTCCTCCCTTCCCAGGGCATGTGTTGATGAGGTAATAAAATGAGGGGGAGCTTGTTCCCAGACATCCCTTGTCATGGCAGTGAGATAGGCCTCTGCATCTCTCTGTATGGCCTTTGGTTTTAGTTTATCGGCTTTGGTGAAAATAATGGAAAAAGGGATAGACTGTTCCCCGAGCCATTCCATGAATTTCAGATCTATAGGTTGGGGTTCGTGGCGAATATCTACCAGTACAAAAGCACTTAATAGCTGTTTTCGTTCAAGAAAATAATCGGTAATATATTTTTGAAAGGTCTTCTTGTCCTTTTTGGAAACTCGTGCATACCCATATCCCGGTAAGTCTACTAGAAACCAGTTGTTATTGATCTTAAAATGATTAATAAGCTGGGTTTTGCCAGGTCTTCCCGATGTTTTGGCAAGGGATTTTCGTTCGGTCAACATGTTGATCAGGGAAGATTTTCCAACATTAGACCTACCAATAAAAGCGTATTCAGGAAGAGGATCTGAAGGGCATTGAGCAACATTGGTATTGCTTACTACAAAGTCGGCCGACTTTATTTTCATGACGTAGGGTCCTTAGAAATTTCGTTTTGCCAGCCATTTTTCCAACACCTCATTGAATTCATTAGGGTGTTCCATCATGGGGGCATGTCCGCATTCTTTGATCCAAAAAAGATCCGAATCTGGCAAAAGTTCATGAAATTCCTTTGCCACATTGGGTGGGGTTACAGCATCGTTTTCACCCCAGATAATGCAGGTGGGAGTATACATATGAGGCAAGTCTTTAGACATATTGTGACGGATGGCACTTTTTGCGATCGCCAGTGTTTTTACAAGTTTCATGCGGTCATTGACCGTTGCAAATACTTCATCTACGATCTCTTTGGTAGCAACCGCAGGGTCATAAAAGACATCCTGTGCTTTCTTTTTAATGAATTCGTAATCGCCGCGTTTCGGGTAACCATCTCCCATGGCACTTTCGTAAAGTCCCGAACTCCCCGTAATAACGAGGGCTTTAACCATTTTTGGATACAGCTTAGTATGTAACAGACCAATATGACCTCCAAGGGAATTTCCTAAAAGGATGACATCCTTCAGGCCTTTGTATTCAATAAATCGTTCCAGGAATTTTGCAAAATTCTTGACGTTGGTCTTAAGCATCGGCATACCGTAAATAGGCAGTTCCGGGACCAGCACTTGATAACCTAACTGAGGAAAATGGCTGGTTACCCCTTCAAAATTACTTAAACCGCCCATAAGGCCATGAAGTATGATCATCGGGGTTCCTTCACCAACCTCTATATATCTGTATTTACCGTCGGTCTTTATGTTTTTCTCCATGCAGGACAGCTTCTGTTGTCAGTTGGCAAATATAGGCATTATCCTCATATGCCGCCATTTAATTGAGTTATGGGAATGCGATTTTATAATCCCAAAGGGATTATTAGGTCATCACTAATGAATGTGGAGTATTTCCATAAAGTTGCCGAAATAAGAAATCAAGGGAGTAAAAGTGACATTTTTTGTGAACAAAGTGGTAATTTGTGGTAAATAGTGGTAATAATTTCTATATATTTGAGTTTATATACGAAAGACCAACCAGATAGAAATGATCAGTTTCATTGGAACATATGATTGTAAGGCCGACGTAAAGGGTAGGGTAATGATACCTGTGACCCTTAAAAATCAAATGGCTCCTGTGATTAACAAGGGCTTCGTAATAAAGCGTTCTGTTTTCCAACCTTGTTTGGAATTGTATCCCATGGAGGAATGGAATTTACTAATGCAGAAGATGAACCGAAAGAACCGCTTCAAGAAAAAGAACAACGATTTTATAAGAAGATTCTCGGCAGGGGTAAAACCTGTTGAAATTGATGCTACCGGACGACTCCTGATACCAAAGAATCTGATAGCCATTGCAGGGATAACCAAGGAAGTGGTATTGAGTTCAGCCATTAATATCATCGAGATCTGGGATAAAGATAACTATGAGAAAGTACTTGATGATACGGCTGAGAACTTTGCAGAATTGGCTGAAGAGGTAATGGGTGATGATGGTGATGAAGTATCATAATCCGGTTTTGCTAAAAGAGTCTGTTGATGGCCTCCGCATAAAAAAAAATGGGGTCTATGTGGATATCACCTTTGGAGGTGGAGGACATTCCAGGGAGATCTTGAAGCAACTGGGAGAAGCAGGCAGATTAATCGCCTTTGACCAGGATGAGGAGGCAGTTGCGAATGAAATACAGGATGACCGATTTACCTTGATCAACGAAAATTTCAGGTATCTGGGTCAGTTTTTAAAGTTCTATGGCATAAAGAAAGTAGATGGGATCCTGGCCGATTTTGGGGTTTCTTCACATCAGTTCGATAGTGCGGAACGAGGGTTTTCTACCCGCTTTGAGGCAGAACTAGATATGAGAATGACAAAGCGGAATGAGCTTTCGGCATATGAGGTGATCAACCAATATGGACACCATCAGTTGAGAAGGGTACTTTTTGAATATGGTGAGTTGAGAAATGCGGAAGCCATGGCCAGTGAAATAATTTCGGCGCGTGAGAAAAAACCTATTAAGACATCAACAGAACTTAAAGAGGTTTTGAAACGTTTTTTGCCGGCTCATAAGGAACATAAAATACTGGCACAGATCTACCAGGCCATTAGAATAGAAGTAAACCAGGAGTTAGAGGCAATAAAGGAGTTCTTAATGCAAACACCGGCGCTGTTAGACAAAGAAGGAAGGCTGAGTATTATTAGTTACCATTCACTGGAAGACCGATTGGTAAAACGATTTATTCAAATGGGAAAGTTCGAGGGAGAGGTAGAAAAAGATTTTTATGGTGCACCGCAAACTCCCTTCAAAAAAATTGGGAACCTGATAGTGCCAACAAAAGAGGAGATAAAACAAAATAATAGAGCACGAAGTGCAAAACTTAGAATCGCAGAACGCATTTAAATAGTAAGTAGAGAAATGAAAAACGGATTTGTTGCCATCTTAAAAGGAAAGTTTCTTGTAAGTGGAGATTCCCCCAAAAATTGGCTTTTTCTGATCTTCGCTTCTTTTTTGGCCGCTGTTATGATCGCTAGTTCTCATAGCGCTGATAGGAAGGTACACCGCCTTGCAGCTTTAAATGAGGAGGTAAAGGAATTGCGAAGCGAATTTGTAGATATGCGATCTGATGTGCAAAGACTAAAACTAGAGTCTACCATTCGTATCACCGTGGCAGAGGAAGGATTACTCCCTTCTGAAACACCTCCAAAAAAAATTAAAGTAAAATCTGAAAATCCTTAAATGGCCTTTTTAAGTAAACACATATTAACCAGGTTGTATCTCGTTTCAGGGGGCTTGTTCCTCTTTGCCGGGCTCGTTTTATTTAAGCTGGTTTCTATACAAATGGTACATGGCGACAAATACAAGGCCATAGCCTTGAAACGCACGGAGAAGATGTTTACCATACCACCTAATAGGGGTAATCTGTATTCTGATGATGGTAGTTTACTTGCCACCTCGGTCTCAAAATACACTATACGGTTTGATGCAGTAACCGTAAAGGATGAGGATTTTAAAAAGTTTGTAAATCCCCTTGCAGTTAAGTTGGGAGGACTACTGCACAAGCCTTCTTCTCATTTTGAAAAACTTTTGCGCAAGGCTAAAACGAATAAGAATAGGTATGCATTAATTGCCAGAAATCTGGACTATTCCCAGTACATAAGTGTAAAGGACTTTCCACTCTTTAATATGGGACCTTATCGTGGAGGCCTTATTGTGGATCAGAAAACGGTACGTGAACATCCTCTGGGAAAGATCGCAGAACGCAGCGTGGGCTATGAGCGTTTTGATGAAAACGGCTATGCTACCCGTGTAGGACTAGAAGGCGCTTTTGGTCAGTATTTGAGAGGTAAAGAAGGGAAACGTCTAAAACAAAAAATAGCCAAGGGGCAATGGAAACCGATTGGTTTGGACAATATCATTGAACCTAAGGATGGTTACGATGTCATTTCTACCATAGACATCAATATTCAGGACATTGCCCATCATGCTCTTCTGGGGCAATTGGAAAAATATAAAGCAGATCACGGTTGTGTGATCGTTATGGAAACCAGGACGGGTGAGATCAAGGCTATATCAAATTTAGGAAGGACCGCAGACAACAAGTATTATGAACGGTTGAATTATGCGATTGGTGAATCTAATGAACCTGGTTCTACCTTTAAACTAATGTCACTTGTTGCTGCCCTGGAAGACAAGGTAGTTGATACCAGTAGTGTCATTGATACCGAAAAAGGTAAATGGAGGCTGTACGACCGGACTGTCCGAGATTCTAAAAACGGAGGCTATGGAAAGATCTCTGTAGGTAACGCTTTTGAGGTATCCTCCAATACAGCTTTTGCAAAAATGATCCATAATAGCTATAAGGATAAGCCTCAAGACTTTGTGAACGGCCTGATGCGCATGGATCTTCATAAAGAATTAGACCTTCCTATTAAAGGGGAGGGGAAACCAGTGATCCGTAATCCGGGAGACAAAGGATGGTCTGGTATTTCCTTAGCCTGGATGTCACACGGCTACGAGGTATCCTTAACACCATTACAAACCTTAGCCTTTTACAACGCGATCGCCAATGACGGTGAACTGCTCAGACCCCGATTGATCAGAGAGGTTAAGGAATGGAACACAACCATTCGGGAGTTTGAAAAGGAAGTGATCAATTCGGCAATTTGTTCCAAAGAAACAGCATATAAAGTGCAGCAGTTACTCAAGAATGTAGTAGAGAAGGAACACGGTACCGGGCATCGGCTTTATGCGCCCAACTTTTCCATGGCCGGTAAAACTGGTACTGCCCAAAAGAACTATGTAGGGAAAGATCCGGACAAACTGAGATACATTTCAACTTTTGCGGGGTATTTCCCGGCAGACGACCCTAAGTATTCGTGTATTGTGGTAATTCATGAACCAGACAAGAGCGTAGGATATTATGGCGCCGATGTTTCAGGTCCGGTTTTCAAATCTATAGCACAGAAGATATATGCAAACAATCCTTTGATAGACGAAGTGGCTTCATTGGAACCTTTTAATCAGGTATTAGATGAAGCCTATGAAGACTACTTTGAAGAAGCAGGCAGGATAATGACTACTATGCCCAACTTAAAAGGCATGAGTGGTATGGATGCTATTTCTATCCTTGAAAATCTTGGCTTGCAAGTGGAAATAAAAGGAAATGGCAAAGTAAAAAAACAATCGATCACCCAGGGTACTTCATTAAGTAAGGTATCTAAAATTGTATTAGACCTATCATGACATCCTTAAAGGACATATTATATGGAGTAGGGTTAACGGCTGTGAGCGGTACCACGGCAAAGCTGGTGAACCACATTTGCTTTGATTCGCGCTCTGTAGCATTAGACGATGTGTTTGTGGCTATAAAGGGAACGCAATCTGATGGTCATACCTATATAAAAAAAGCTATTGATTTGGGGGCAAATTCCATTGTTTGTGAAACAATGCCCGAAGAACTCATCAATGAGATCAGTTATATTGAGGTAGAAGATTCCAAAAAGGCGTTGGCTATCATGGCGTCTAATTTTTATGGAAATCCATCCAAGAACTTAAAATTAGTAGGTATTACCGGTACCAATGGCAAAACCACGGTAAGCAGTCTGCTCTATCAATTATTTAAAAAAGCAGGATATAAGGTAGGATTGCTTTCAACTATCAAGATCATGGTAGATGAAAAGGAGTACACAACCACGCATACAACCCCGGATGCACTTACTATTAATAAGTACCTGTCCTTGATGAATGAAGAAGGAGTTGAGTTTTGTTTTATGGAGGCCAGTTCGCATGGTATTGATCAAAGAAGAACCAATGGACTTCTATTTGCAGGTGCCATCTTCACAAACCTTACCCATGATCATTTAGACTATCACAGCACATTTGCGGAATACAGGGATGCCAAAAAAAGCTTGTTCGATGGCTTGCCAAAAACAGCTTTTGCGCTTTCTAATTTAGATGATAAGAACGGGCTGGTGATGTTACAGAATACAAAGGCTAAAAAATATACCTATGCTTTAAAAACATATGCAGACTACAGGGCTCAGATCCTCGAAAATCAATTCAGCGGGCAATTGTTAAAAATTGACAATAATGAGCTCTGGACAAAACTTATTGGCCAATTCAACGCATATAATATTTTGGCTATTTATGCCACAGGAGACCTGTTGGGGTTAGAAAAAATTGAAATTCTAAGACTATTGAGTGAATTGGAAAATGTGGATGGCAGATTCCAATATTTTATATCAAAACAACGCATAACGGCTATTGTTGATTATGCCCATACGCCGGACGCTTTAAAAAATGTGCTGGATACAATCAGTGCATTGAGGACTGGAAATGAAAACATCATCACCGTAGTGGGGTGTGGTGGTGATCGTGACAAGTCTAAGCGTCCGGTAATGGGGCATATCGCTTCATCCATGAGTAACAAAGTCATTTTTACGTCGGATAATCCCAGGACAGAACCGCCTAATACTATTATTTCGGAAATGGAGGCAGGGGTGGAACCACAGAATGTTAAAAAGATATTGGCCATTGAGAACAGAGAGCAGGCCATAAAAACGGCCTGTCAGTTAGCCGATGCCCAAGATATAATCCTATTGGCCGGTAAAGGTCATGAGACCTATCAGGAAACCAATGGGAATAGGATAGAGTTCGATGATTTTAAAATCGTGAGGAAAGTCTTAGAAGATTTGAATAAATAAGAGCACCAAGAGACGCTATATGTTGTACTACTTATTTGAATATTTAGAAAAGCAATACCAGTTCCCTGGGGCTACCCTGTTTCAGTTCCTTTCGTTCCGGGCTGCAATGGCAGTGCTGCTTTCTTTGATTCTTGCAACCACTCTTGGAAAGCGAATCATTCTTTTTCTTCGTCATAAGCAAATTGGGGAAACCGTACGCGATCTTGGTCTGGAAGGGCAACAACAAAAGCAGGGAACCCCCACTATGGGAGGACTTATCATCATTATGTCTACCCTTGTGCCAGTTCTCCTTTTTGCACGCCTTGACAATATTTATATAATCCTTCTGATCATAACCACTATCTGGATGGGCATGATTGGATTTATAGATGACTATATCAAGATCTTTAAAAGGAACAAAAAAGGCCTAAAAGGACGTTTTAAGATCTTAGGTCAGGTTGTGCTTGGACTTATGGTAGGAGCTACCCTCTTCTTTCATCCGGAGGTTACCATGAAGGAGAAGAACAAGTCTATTATTACAGAAAATTTTGAGGTTAAAGATGTTGAAGGGAAAGAACTTAAGTCTACCAAAACCAATATTCCTTTTTTTAAGAACAATGAGTTAGACTATACCGATTTTATTTCCTGGATTGGGGAAGGAGCTCAATCTTATGCCTGGTTGATCTTTATTCCTATCGTTATTTTTATTGTTACCGCCGTTTCCAACGGTGCCAATCTTACGGATGGTATTGATGGCCTGGCAGCAGGAACATCGGCTATTATTGTCCTTACCCTTGGCATATTTGCCTGGGTCTCCGGTAATATTATTTTCTCTAATTACCTCGATATTTTTTACATCCCAAGAGCAGGGGAACTGGTGGTCTTTATTTCTGCATTTGTAGGGGCTCTGGTTGGATTTCTTTGGTATAATGCCTATCCCGCACAAGTATTTATGGGGGACACCGGCAGCTTAACTATAGGAGGGGTCATAGCAGTGATCGCGATCATTGTACGCAAGGAATTGCTCATTCCGCTATTGTGCGGGATCTTCTTTGCAGAATCATTATCAGTAATGATCCAGGTTAGTTATTTCAAATTCACAAAACGAAAATATGGGGAGGGAAGACGTATTTTTTTAATGTCGCCGCTTCACCATCATTATCAAAAGAAGGGGTATCACGAAAGTAAGATCGTTACCAGATTTTGGATCATTGGGATCCTTCTGGCGATCGTTACTATAGTAACCTTAAAAGTGAGGTAAATGGAGCGGCTAGTGATCCTGGGAGGAGGAGAAAGTGGTACAGGTACGGCCATCCTGGGAAAACAAAAAGGTTTTGAAGTCTTTGTGTCAGACAAAGGCGAGATTAAAGATAAATACAAAGATGTTCTTTCACATTTTGGAATTGATTGGGAAGAAGGAGGTCATTCTGAGGAAAAGATCCTGAATGCCGACCTGGTTATGAAAAGCCCGGGAATCCCTGATAAGGTCCCTATTGTACAAGATCTGATGGCCAAAGAGGTCCCGATAGTATCGGAGATTGAATTTGCTGCCAGATATACAAAGGCTACCATTATTGGAATTACCGGAAGTAATGGGAAAACCACGACTACCATGTTAATACATCATATCCTGAAACAAGCAGGATATGCAGTTGGCATGGCCGGTAACATCGGAGACAGTTTTGCAAAGATGGTGGCCGAATGCTCTTATGAGTATTACGTATTAGAGATCAGCAGTTTTCAGCTCGATGGTATTACCAAATTCAGGCCGCATATTGGAATACTAACCAATATTACACCAGATCATTTAGACCGGTATGAATATGATTTTCAGAAGTACATAGTCTCCAAGTTCAGGATAGCGATGAACCAAACAAAGGAAGACTATTTCATTTATGACGCAGACGATGAAGTGATCGTTCACTATTTACAGAAACACCCAATACAAGCCAAATTGCTCCCCTTTTCTTTAGAGAAAGAAGGGGTACAGGGAACTTATATAAAAGACAAACACTTTGAAATTAAGACAGAACAAGGAACTATGGAAATGAGATCAGATTCACTGGCATTAGAAGGAAAACACAACCTGAAGAACACTATGGCGGCCATTACTGCGGCAAAATTGGTGGGGATTCGCAAGGAAGTGATCAGAGATAGTATTCAGAATTTTCAGGGTGCAGCTCACAGATTAGAAAAGGTATTGAAGATACACCATGTACAGTATATCAACGATTCCAAGGCAACAAATGTTAATGCTACGTATTATGCACTAGACAGTATGTCTACTCCTACGGTTTGGATTGTAGGCGGCCTGGATAAAGGAAATGACTACAAGGTACTTATGCCTTTGGTAAGAGAGAAAGTGAAAGCTATCATCTGTCTGGGAATGGACAATACAAAACTGAGACATGCCTTTGGGAATGCCGTAGATATTTTTGTTGAAACCTATGCGATGAGCGAGGCGATTAAAGTTGCTTACAAGGTAGCCGAACGCGGTGATACAGTCTTGCTTTCACCTGCCTGTGCAAGTTTTGATCTTTTTAAAAACTACGAGGATAGAGGTAATCAATTTAAAGAAGCAATAAAAAACTTATAGATTTTGAAATTCCTTCAACACATACAAGGCGATAAGGTTATTTGGGCAGTAGTGGCCCTGCTGGCCTTATTTTCGTTCCTGCCGGTCTATAGTGCCAGCAGTAATTTGGTGTATGTTGTAGGTAATGGTACTACCATGGGTCACCTTATGAAACATGGTTTGTTGCTGTTCTTAGGTTTTGGAATCATTTACGGGATACATAAGATCCCAGCTCATTATTTTAAGGGACTGGCCATTATTGCCATGCCCGTGGTGATCGCCCTTTTGGTTTATACCTTGGCTCAGGGAACTACCATAGAAGGGGCCAACGCGAGTAGGTGGATACGATTGCCATTGGTGGGGATCACCTTTCAAACGTCTACCCTGGCTTCTGTTGTCTTAATGATCTACATTGCCCGTTACCTCTCAAAGATCAAGGACAGGACTATAACCTTTAAGGAAAGTGTACTGCCATTGTGGTCTCCGGTGTTCTTAATTGTCTTACTGATATTACCCGCAAATTTTTCTACTGCGGCTATCCTATTTTTTATGGTCCTTGTTTTGTGTTTTTTGGGGGGATACCCCTTGAAATATTTATCGGCTATGATAGGATTTGGACTTGTAAGCCTTCTGTTCTTTGTGTTGATCGCAAAAGCTGCCCCCGACCTTTTCCCTAACAGAGTGGACACATGGCTCAGCCGTATTGAAAGTTTCTGGGATCCTGCAGATACGGAAGCCGATTATCAAATAGAAAAAGCAAAAATAGCCATTGCCAGCGGCGGTCTGGTGGGCAATGGAGCAGGAAAAAGTGTTATGAAGAACTTTTTGCCACAAAGCTCCTCAGATTTTATTTATGCGATCATTGTTGAGGAATATGGATTGATAGGCGGATTTGTACTGATGTTCTTTTACCTGTTGTTGCTCTTTAGGATAGTAGTGGTGGCAAATGCCAGTGAATCGGTCTTTGGGAAATTACTGGTTGTAGGTGTAGGATTACCTATTGTTTTTCAGGCCTTAATTAATATGGCTGTAGCGGTAGAATTGTTTCCAGTAACAGGTCAGACCCTTCCTCTTATCAGTAGTGGAGGCACCTCTATTTGGATGACATGTTTGGCGATCGGAATAGTATTAAGTGCCAGCATCAAAAGATCAAAGGAAGGCATTGAAGAGCAGGATATAGATGAGAATAACCCTTTAGAAGTCTTAAGTGGGCAACTATAGGTTTATACTCTCGGGAGGAGGTACAGGCGGTCATATTTATCCGGCGATCGCCATTGCGAACGAATTGAAACGAAGGTTTCCCGATGCGAAAATACTGTTTGTTGGTGCTGCAGACCGGATGGAAATGGAAAAAGTGCCTCAGGCAGGGTACGAGATAAAAGGACTATGGATAAGCGGATTACAACGAAGATTAACCTGGAAGAATTTGCTATTCCCAATAAAAGTGATTAGTAGTTTGATACGAGCACGAAATATAGTAAGCACTTTTAAACCGCATGTAGCGATAGGTACAGGGGGCTTTGCCAGTGGACCAGTACTTCGCGTGGCATCGCAAAAAGGAATTCCAAGCCTGCTGCAGGAACAGAATTCGTATGCAGGAATGACCAACAAAATACTGGCATCAAAAGTGAACAGAATTTGTGTGGCCTATGATGGAATGGAAAAATTCTTTCCAAAAGAGAAGACCGTAAAAACCGGAAATCCGGTTCGTGCCTCCTTAGTTCATTTGCCTGAACAAAAAACTGCATCCTTTGCTTATTTCGATCTAATACAGGATAAGCAGACACTCTTGGTATTAGGGGGCAGTTTGGGAGCTAGGAGGATCAATGAACTTATTGAAAAACAACTACCAAATTTCAAAAAGCTTGGCTTACAAATCATTTGGCAATGTGGCTCATTATACTATGACAGATTCAAGAAGTACGGATCCGAGTTTGTTAAGGTGACAGGATATTTGAACCATATGGAACATGCATATAAGGTTGCTGATATTATTATTTCAAGATCAGGGGCAGGATCTGTCTCCGAACTTTGTTTGGTTGGAAAGCCAGTTCTTTTTATTCCATCGCCCAATGTGGCAGAAGATCATCAGACTAAAAACGCACAGGCATTGGTGCAGGCCAATGCTGCCCTCATGATCCAGGAAAAAAACCTGGAAACAGAATTTAAACAACGCTTTGAAGAACTCCTTGCTTCCAAAGAGAGGATGGACCAGCTAGGTAGAAATATAAAGGAATTGGCCTTACCAAGAGCCACTGAACATATTGTAGATGAGATTGTACAACTAATCCCTGAGGTAGATGAATAATATTTCATTCCATAAGGTATATTTTATTGGCATAGGAGGCATAGGAATGTCTGCTCTGGCAAAATACTATACGTTCCTTGGACATGAGGTGGGTGGGTATGACAAAACCCAAACTCCATTAACATCTGAATTGGAAGCACTGGGAATGAAGATACATTATGAGGATAAGGTCTCACAAATTCAAGAATCATTTCTTTCACCAGAAGATACACTTGTGGTCTATACTCCTGCAGTGCCAAAAGATCACACTGAGTGGAACTATTTTACCTCCAACGGATTTACAATCAAAAAAAGGTCTGAAGTACTGGGGATGATCACCAAAGACACCTTTTGTTTTGCCGTTGCCGGAACCCATGGGAAGACAACAACCTCTAGTATATTGGCGCATCTTTTAAAAGAAACGGGGACACCGGTCACTGCTTTTTTAGGAGGCATTTCAGAAGATTTTAATAGTAACTTCTTATGGGAAGGAAATAAATTCTCTGTGGTAGAAGCAGACGAGTTTGATAGATCATTCCTTCAGCTTACACCAAATGTTGCCTGTATAACTTCTATGGATGCAGATCATTTAGACATTTATGGAGATAATGAAAGCCTACAGGAATCCTTCAGGGCATTTGCATCCAAGCTAAAACCTAATGGAAAGTTATTTGTGCGAAATGGCTTGCCTTTGCAAGGAATTACCTATGGAATAGAGGACGACTCAGATTATTGCATACGAAATATAAAAATTGAACATGGCACCTACATTTTCGATTTGGGAACTCCTGAAACTACCCTAAAAGGAGTTAAATTCAACAAACCCGGCCGGCATAATTTGCTCAATGGGCTAGTAGCTTTTGCGATGGCGATCCAAGCTGGACCCCCGCTGGATCGCCTTGCGGAGGCCCTGGAAACTTTTAAAGGTGTACAAAGACGTTTTTCTTACAGGATTAAGGAGGAGCATTTTATATTTATTGATGATTACGCTCACCATCCGGCGGAAATAGATGCAATATTCGAAGCTGTACAGGAGATGCACCCCAATAAAAAGGTGCTGACCGTTTTTCAACCTCATTTGTATTCGAGAACCCGAGATTTCGTAGAGGAATTTGCAAGGAGTCTGTCCAGATTTGACAGTATCATACTGTTGGACATATATCCCGCTCGTGAAAAACCCCTCCCAGGGGTAACCTCGCAATGGTTACTTGATATGATTACAAACCCAAAGAAAAAATTGATTTCCAAAAAAGAGTTAGCGGAGGAGATCAAAGCACAAAACCCGCAGGTACTTGTAACCTTGGGAGCAGGGGACATAGGCCTGGAGATAAACACACTTAAAAAAGCACTGGAATATGAAAATTAATTGGAATTATTTAAAAGTAATTGCTTTGATATGCTGTATAACAGGCCTATATGCTTTTTCTAACAAAAGAAGTCTTGATAAGCCCGTACAGAATATGGAGATAATCTTTGAAGGAAACAACAATTTATACCTCTCTCAGGAAATGGTTAATAAATTGTTAATACAAAATTATGGTAGTGTCCTCAATGTGGAGAAAGAAAAATTAGTTTTGAATACTATAGAAAAGGTCATTGAGGCCAATGAAATGGTAAAAAGCGCCCAAGTATATCTTACTATTAATGGTAGACTTACATCTAAAATTTTCCAAAGGCAGCCCATAGGACGTGTAGAGGGAAGTACAAAATTTTACCTGGACGAGGATGGTAAATCTATGCCATTATCCAAGATGCACTCTGCCAGAGTGCCAATAATCACAGGCGAGATTACAGGTAAAAGTCTGGATGATGTATTCGAGATATTGAAGTTTATAAACAAGGACAACTTTTTAAGAAAGAACATAATTGGTATACATATTCAATCGGAAGAACGATACCAATTGAAATTTCGGGTAGAGGATTTTATTGTTGATCTGGGTAGTGTTGAGGACCTGGAGGGCAAGTTTAAGAACTTCAAGGCATTTTATGCGAAAGCGATGAAAGATAAATCATTACGGGATTATGCCGTGGTAAGTTTAGAATTTGAAAATCAGGTAGTGTGCACCAAAATATAAATAACTATGGAACAAGGTAATTATTCAGTAGGCCTAGATATTGGAACAACCAAAATTGTAGCCATTATTGGGAAGGAAAACGAGTATGGTAAGATAGAAGTACTTGGTATAGGACGTTCCAAAAGTTTAGGGGTACATAGAGGTGTGGTTAATAATATCACTCAAACCATCAAGTCTATTCAGCAGGCTGTGGAACAGGCAGAGGCCAATTCGGGCTTAAAAATAGGATCTGTTGTAGTAGGTATAGCCGGGCAACATATCCGCAGTTTACAGCATAGTGATTATATCACCAGGGCCAATTCTGAAGAAGTGATCAATGAGGACGATCTGGAAAAACTTTGTAATCAGGTTTACAAGCTGGTGATGTTACCGGGGGAGGAGATCATTCATGTGCTGCCTCAGGAGTACAAGGTAGACGGCCAGGCCGAAATAAAGCAACCCATCGGGATGTATGGAGGGAGACTAGAAGCTAATTTTCATGTGGTCGTAGGACAAGTATCCTCCATAAAAAATATTGGCCGATGTATAAAAAGTGCCGGCCTTGACTTGTATAATATAACGCTCGAACCACTTGCATCCTCAGAGGCAGTGCTGAGTCAGGAAGAGAAAGAAGCCGGAGTAGCCCTAATAGACATAGGAGGTGGTACCACAGACCTTGCCATTTTTAAGGATGGAATAATTAGGCATACCGCCGTGATTCCTTTTGGTGGTAATGTTATTACAGAGGATATAAAGGAAGGTTGCTCTATTATTGAAAAGCAGGCGGAACTATTAAAGATAAAATTCGGCTCAGCCTGGCCGGGTGAGAATAAGGATAATGAGATAGTATCCATCCCTGGCCTGAGAGGAAGGGAACCCAAAGAGATCACTTTAAAGAACCTTTCCAAGATCATTCACGCACGTGTGGTTGAGATCGTGGAACAGGTTTATGTAGAGATCAAGAACTACGGACACGATGATCAAAAGAAAATGCTTATCGCCGGAATCGTGTTAACAGGAGGAGGTAGTCAACTGAAACATCTCAAGCAACTGGTAGAATACATAACCGGAATGGATACCAGAATAGGATATCCCAACGAACATTTAGCCGGAGACTCAGAAGCGGAAATTGCGAGTCCGTTATATGCCACTGCGGTTGGACTTTTAATGAATGCTGTAGAAAATAAGGACAAACGCAGATTGAAGACGTTGGAAGAAGAAAAAGAGCGGGAAATGGTTCTGGAAGGTCATGAAAACATGAATACGAGTACCGCTACAAAAAGAGAACGTAAATCAGTTTTTGACCGATGGTCCGAAAAACTCAAGGATTTCTTAGATAACGCAGAATAAATACAAAGCATAGCACATTAACCAGTAATAAGAACAACATGAGCAAGAACACCGAATTTGAAAGTATTTCCTTTGACCTCCCCAAGAATCAAAGTAATGTAATAAAAGTGATCGGCGTTGGAGGCGGTGGTAGCAATGCAATTAATTATATGTTCCAGGCGGGAATCAACGGAGTAGATTTTGTTATCTGCAATACAGATTCTCAGGCACTTCAAAATAGTGCAGTACCTAATAAAATTCAATTAGGGGTTTCCCTAACTGAAGGATTAGGTGCCGGAGCAAATCCCGAAGTAGGGGAGCAGGCTGCCATAGAGAGTATGGAAGATATTAAAACCATGCTCGACACAACTACAAAAATGGTCTTTATCACGGCCGGAATGGGTGGGGGTACTGGTACTGGTGCAGCTCCTGTCATTGCAAAACTGGCTAAGGAAATGGATATTCTTACAGTAGGAATTATAACGATGCCATTTCAGTTTGAAGGTAAAATGAGATGCCAACAGGCACAAAAAGGGATAGAACGTTTACGAGATCATGTAGATTCCCTGATCATTATAAATAACAACAAGCTTAGGGAGGTTTATGGCAATTTGGGGTTCAAAGCGGGATTCTCTAAAGCAGATGAAGTGCTTGCTACTGCTGCCAGGGGAATTGCAGAAGTTATTACCCATCACTATACACAAAACATAGATTTACGAGATGCCAAGACGGTTCTTTCCAATAGTGGAACTGCTATTATGGGATCTTCCATGGCGTCTGGTACTTCGAGGGCCACAGAGGCCATTATGACAGCGCTTGATTCCCCATTATTAAATGACAACAAGATCACTGGGGCAAAAAATGTATTGTTACTGATCGTTTCCGGTAGTAAAGAGATCACCATCGATGAAATAGGAGAGATCAATGATCATATTCAAATTGAAGCCGGTCATGGAGCCAATATCATAATGGGAGTTGGCGAAGATGAGACCCTGGGGGATGCTATTGCCGTCACCGTGATTGCAACGGGGTTTAATGTAGATCAGCAAGATGAGATCGTCAATACTGAGTCTAAGAAGATCATACATACCCTTGAAGATGACCAAAAAGCAGTACAGAACTTAACGGAATCTACTGCGGTAGTACATGAACTGGAAGAGGAAGAGGAAGACTTTGAACCAATAGTGAAACACACTTTGGAAATAGAAGATGAAATGGATCTGATCCCTACTACGAATTTTATACGAAACTTCAACGTATTCTATGATGAGGTGGTGGCTACCGAAGTGAACGAGAATGATTTTGTGATCGTTGATTCCAAAGAGGAACTTTTTGATATTGAAGTAGTAGATCCTGTAACTGTATCGGCTATAGATGACAAAAAAGAGCAAATAGCGTTTAGTTTCGATCTGCCTATTGTTGAGAACAATGAAGAGGAAGATGAGAAAGAACATGTCATCACCTTTTCCTTGGATGAGGAGATCAGCGACATGGATGTTAACGAACATATAGAAGTGATCCCTGTATTGGAATACAGCAAAGAAGGTGAAACCCGTTACAGTTTGGACGACTATATGGAACTTGAGACACAATTAACAGGCGCACGTTCTAAAGCAGAGGATTATGATCCAAAGATCGTAGAAGAAGAGCTGGTCTTTGAACAGAAAACGGTAAGTGCTTTTGAACAAGCAAGTAATAGCAAGGATAAGGGAGAAATAGATCCTATGAGTTCACCCATTGAAGAATTGCTAAAGGCAAGAGCTGATGAAAGAAGGCGAAAATTAAAAGATTTCAATTACAAGTTCCAAAACAGTCTTAGTCATATCGAAGAAATAGAGAAAGAGCCGGCCTACAAGCGCCAGGGCATTAATCTGAATGAGAATCCAAAGGACGGAAAGGTGTCCAGAACAACGTTAGGGGAGGATAGCAATGATGAGATACAATTGCGTTCTAACAATTCTTTTTTACATGATAATGTGGATTAGTTAGTTTTTTTGAAAGGTTTTTTAACCTAGTTAGAACCCGGAATGATCCCCATCATTTCGGGTTTATTTTTTTATCTTCGTGTGGTTAAAAATAGAAGCTATGAGCTTACAGGAAAAGGTAATGCAAGAAATGAAATCTGCCATGAAGGCCAAGGATGCTGTGGCATTAGAATCGCTACGTGCAATCAAATCAGCTTTATTATTGGCACAAACCGATAAAGGTAGAGGTGCCACTTTATCTGAAGAGGACGAAGTGAAAATGGTACAACGATTAGTAAAGCAGCGGAAAGACAGCGCAGCTATTTATATTGATCAGGGCAGGCAAGATCTGGCTGCAACAGAATTATCACAGATTGCTATTATTGAACAATTCTTACCAGAACAACTCAGTGAAGATGCTGTGGAGAAAGTTGTGCTTGCAACGATCACTAAGGTAGGGGCCAATGGAATGAAAGATATGGGGAAGATTATGGGTCTCGTAAGCAAAGAGCTTGCTGGCCAAGCAGATGGAAAGACCATATCGAACATTGTGCGCAAGCACCTTAGCTAGTAAGTGGCTAATGAAAAGTTCTGAACTGAAGACCTTACTAGAAAATTCTATACGAAGAACAGAAAAACGTATTGCTCAGTACAAAAGTCTTTCTGGTCCGGTAGCTCCTGATAATGCTATAGGACGGGTTTCGAGGATGGATGCCATCAATAATAAAGGTGTCATGGAAGCTGCTTTACGAAAATCAGAAGAACAGTTGAAAGGGTTAAAACGGAATTTATCTAAAATTGGGACCGATGATTTTGGAAAGTGCACCAAATGCGGCAATAGGATCCCTTTTGAGCGTATTTTATTGGCACCAGAAAGTTCTTTTTGTGTAAATTGCGCTCGCTAAGAAAGCGAATACATAATGGCTGCGTAGTTCAACTGGATAGAATATCAGATTTCGGCTCTGAGGGTTGGGGGTTCGAATCCCTCCGCGGTCACTCATAAACCAAAAAAAGTCAAAAGACGAGCGAGCTCCAAAAAGGAAGCTCGCTTTCTTTTTGGAGTGAATCGAAGTCTTCTTTTTTTGGTTTTCAACGCGGAGCGTTGAGGGATCACCGAACGTAGTGCGGTAATCCTTAGTGAAATGTTGAGGGATCACCGAACGTAGTGCGGTAATCCTTAGTGAAATGTTGAGGGATCACCGAACGTAGTGCGGTAA
>NZ_CAMYKH010000035.1 GCF_947258935.1 uncultured Muriicola sp. | reverse complement strand
AAGGGCATTACCAGCGGGATCCAGAAAGAACATGGTGGCTTGTTCTCCTACTTGTCCTTCAAATCGAACATAGGGTTCAATAATAAATTCCACCCCTTTTTCTTCTAGTTCTTCAGAAAAACTTTTGAAGGTGTCCCATGGCAATACCACTCCATAGTGAGGTACAGGTACATTTTTACCATCAACAGCATTGGTATGCAGGTCTTCTTGTGCTTTGGGTTTGTAGTGAATGACCAATTGATGCCCGAAGAGATTGAAATCTACCCAGTGATCACTGCTCCTTCCTTCAGAGCAATTCAGGACCTCCCTGTAAAAGGTTCTGCATTCGTTGAGGTTGTGTACCGGGATAGCAATATGAAAAGGAGTAATGGCAGACATAGAAATCTAATTTATGGCAAATTATGAATAAAAAGAATGTTGAAATATAGAGGTGAAACGTTACTTCTAATTCAACTAAAAGTAAATATTTTCTATGATTTCAGGAAATCTATGATCTGTTCATTTACTTGTTCCTGATGCATAGAGTGGCCCAGTCCCTTAGTTTTAATAAGTCGACTGTTGTTCCAATGAGCATGTACTTTTTGAGAGGCCAAAAAAGGCGCTACCAGATCTAATTCATCATGGATCAACAATCCGGGGATGGTAATACTTTTAGCATATTCTGCGGTTGTAAAATCATCAATACCGAACCCAAAATGTTTCTTGTAATAGGCATCCAAGGCGGTAAGAACCTGATCATTAAATCCCAGAAT
The DNA here is from genome assembly GCF_947258935.1 of uncultured Muriicola sp. Lineage (GTDB taxonomy): Bacteria > Bacteroidota > Bacteroidia > Flavobacteriales > Flavobacteriaceae > Muriicola. Next base: position 20,035 of record NZ_CAMYKH010000035.1, on the reverse strand, counting down.
TTCTTGATACCGTTTCATAACATCACTAAACTCTGCCGGCGCACCAATACTGATGACCTTTTTAAGGGAATTACCCGGAAAGCGATATTGATGATAAACAGCGGTCATCCCTCCAACTGAGTGTCCTATGATATAGTCGGGATTGTAGCGAGTTACAATTGTTTGAGTGCATTCTGTATAGCGTATCACATTGAATAAACTTCCGGAAGAATGGCCATGAGCAGGGGCATCAAAGGCAAGGACCCGAAACCCTTCTCTTTTTAAATAGCCAATAAGGTTCCGCCAACGAAAGGAATTACTTTCCCACCCATGGAGCAGGAGAATGGTTTCTTTCTCTCCATCCCAGTGGTAGGTTTGTACATTCATATCGCCAATCGTTACAACTTCCTTTTTGGCCTCTTCCAAAAATTGAACTTGCATGGGGAGTATTCTTCCTTTTCGCGGAGTACAAAAAAGGGTATATGCCTGATGAGCCACAACTTGTTTGGAGAAGATGGATAAAATATTAAAATAATATCCAATGGCTATGGGTAGTATTGAATTGTATAGGCTTTTCACTGAGACTTTGTCTTTTACTTAAGAAAATTTGGGAATATAAAGAGTAGAAGTTAATTCCATCCTATCATCATATACTTTATCTTGGCTTTATCCGGGATCTGTACAACATCAATATCGGTATTGTTAAAACGCATTTCGGCCGGTAATTCTTCTTTGCTGATAGTAAAGTACAAATCACTATCTTTTAGCAAGATCACTACATTGTTCAAAGAGGTGATCACCTTTTTTATCACGAGCTTATCTTTAATGTCCTTAAACGTGCTCATCACATTAACACCTTCAACCGTGCTATACCTTGGATCGTAGATCCTTATGTTCTCTATTATTGGTACACTATCATTGGTAGGCGAAATACTAAGAAGGTGCGCACCTCCTTTTTCATAGACCTCAATCTTTCCGGATGCAGTTTCTTCCTTCATCATTGCTGTAGATCGAACGATGGAATCGTTTGCAAAAATACTGTCTAGTTGGGCAATGCGGGTAGTTTTTGACAGAGGACCCAAATGATCTTTTGTAATATCAAAATCAGTATTCACCTCTTGATTACAGGAAGAAAATATTAAAATAAAAAGGGATAGGCCAATTGCAGTTCTCATATAGGGTATAGATTATAAATGCTGTGAAATTAGATTAAAATTTACGTCGATACGACTAGTTTAAGGCTTTTCTTAAAATACCCAAAACACCTCTTATAAAGGTGGCACTTGTAAGAACTTTTATAACAGGATGTTGCCTAGTACTCCTTCTTTGGCTAGTGGTACGCGATCTTGGTGCTGTTTTCGCCTTTTCTTTTTTGGCCACTGTTTCTGCCTTTTCAATTTTCTTATTCAGCATCTCGTAAGCACTTTCCCTATCTATTACCTCATTGTATTCCCTAACCAGTTTAGAATTACTGATCACTTCTTTAAGTTCGCTATTAGAAAGGATATCCATCCTGCTCATAGGGGCTCGTAACAGGGTAGCAGCAAGTGGCGTAGGCCTTCCTTTTTCGTCCAGGGCACTGATCAGGGCTTCTCCTATCCCAAGGGAAGTAAGCACCTCTTTGGTATCATAATAGTCGGATATAGGATAGTTTTCTGCCGTTAGTTTGATGGCTTTTCGGTCTTTAGCGGTAAATGCCCTTAGCGCATGCTGCACCTTTAATCCTAATTGAGAGAGGACGGCATCTGGCACATCAGTCGGATTTTGAGTAACAAAATATACCCCGATCCCTTTAGATCGGATCAGCTTAACAATACTTTCTATTTGATTCAAAAGGGCTTTGGATGCCTCCTTGAATATTAAATGTGCCTCATCTATAAAAAGTATCAATTCCGGGCGATCGCTATCCCCTTGTTCCGGAAATGTGGAATATATTTCGGCCAACAGGCTAAGCATAAAAGTTGAAAAAAGCTTGGGGCGGTCCTGTATATCGGTAAGCCTCAAAATGCTTATAATTCCACGGCCATTCTCATCTATCCTGGTAAGATCGTTTACATCAAAAGATTTTTCTCCAAAGAACAAATCGGCTCCCTGCTGTTCTAGCTCTATCACTTTCCTTAGAATAGAACCCGTTGAACTAGTGGCTATTCTGCCGTAACTGTCTTCAAATTCTTTTTTGCCTTCATTGGTAGCATACTGCAGTACTTTTTTAAAATCTTTTAGATCTAAGAGCGGTAGTTTATGGTCATCACAGTATTTAAAAATCACAGCCACAATTCCTTCCTGAGTAACTGAAAGATTGAGGATCCTGGAAAGAAGCACCGGACCAAATTCAGAAACTGTTGCTCTTAATTTTAGGCCGTCCTGCTCAGATAAGGAAAGGATCTCTACAGGAAACTTTTTAGGAGTAAAGGGAAACCCAATTTTAGCGTGTCGTTCATCAATTTTTGGATGTCCCGGACTTGGTTGCGCAAGACCACTAAGGTCACCTTTTAGGTCCATTAGTAAAACGGGAATTCCTTTATCTGAAAGGTTTTCTGCTAAAACCTGTAATGTTTTTGTCTTTCCGGTACCGGTAGCTCCTGCAATTAAACCATGCCTGTTCAGGGTTTTTAAGGGGATCTTAACAAGGGCGTTGGTGATGGTTTCTCCATTGAGCATGGCCGCTCCCATAGAAATAAAATCGCCTTTTGTTGTATATCCTCTTTCAATATGTTCGAAGAATTCTTCCCTGCTGCCCATTCCGATTAATTTTTGATAAAAATAGGGTAATTTTAAGCAACATTAAAAAAGCCATATTATGAAAAATATCATGCTATTTAGCCTTGCCATCCTTATAGTTTCTTTACAAGTTGTCCAGGCCCAGGAAACTTCCGGCATCCTTTTCCATAAGTCGCACGAAATAAAGAAGCAATCGGCCCCCTTTAGCGATGCCGTGGAGGTAGGAAATCTCTTTTTTCTGGCAGGCCAGATCGGAATGGATCACAGTACACGTACTATGGTTGTGGGTGGTTTAATGGCCGAAACAGAACAAGCTATTCAGAATATTCGTGATGTTCTCCAACATCATGGTCTTACTTTGGATCAGGTAGTAAAATGCACTGTTATCTTAAGCACTATGGACGACTTTGCAGCATTCAATGAGGTATACACGAAGTATTTTACCAAAAAGCCGGCGCGCACAACATTCGCAGCAGCTGGTTTAGCCAGGAATGCCAAAATAGAAATTGATGTAATTGCGGCTAAGGAATAGGTGAGGAGCATACAACTAAAAAAACGATAACTATACAACTTAATAGTATCTTTGCGCCATGGTAGAAAAAGATATCATGATGCTCGTAGAGAAAGGCAGAATGCTGCCTCTTATGGAAGAGTTCTATACAATCCAGGGTGAGGGATACCACAAGGGCACAGCCGCATATTTTATTAGAATTGGAGGATGTGATGTAGGTTGCCATTGGTGTGATGTAAAGGAAAGTTGGAATGCAGCTACACATCCGCCCACGGAAATTGAAAGCATTGTGGTAAATGCAGCTCAGTATTCCAATACTATTGTGGTTACCGGAGGGGAGCCCCTCACCTGGGACATGGGACCTTTAACGACACTTCTTAAAGACAAAGGCCTAAGTACACATATAGAAACTTCGGGAGCTTATCCACTAACAGGAAACTGGGATTGGATCTGCCTTTCTCCCAAGAAAAATAAAGAACCAGTAGGGGATATCCATTTAAAGGCCCATGAATTGAAGGTCATAATTTATAACAGGGACGATCTGAGGTTTGCCGAAGAACATGCGTCTAAAGTAAGTGAGCATTGCGTATTGTATCTGCAACCAGAATGGAGTGTGCGAGACAAAGTTACCCCGCTCATTGTAGAGTATGTAATGAAAAATCCCAAATGGAAGGTCTCGCTTCAAACGCATAAATACCTTAATATTCCTTAAAAGGAATTCATTCTCTCAGGACGTTATAGAAAATAGAAGTGAAGGTGGTGTTTATTGTCCGCCATTGGCCTGAAGGTCCAGGATACATTCTGAATCCAAGCCTGGAACGGCAGCTTTTCCAGAGGAAATACGCTTATTCATTAAGCCCAGCAAACCTCCACCAAATTGAAGTTCGGCACGCATAAGGCAGCCATCTATATCACAATGATGTTCTGCATTTGTATCTTCATGGGCATTCACCGGTGACGATCCCAGGTCTACCAGGCCTAAAAGATGCCCAAATTCATGGTTCAGTGCAGCAGTTTCAACATCTTCAATGGAAACCTGACTGTTATTTAAGGCCAGTCCCCGGGCCGTGGCCTCATAGATTACCATAGACGTATTTCTATACACTGCACCAATGGTAACAGTGCCTTCCTGAGGATCATCTGTATCAGAAGGGGCATCAGCAAAATAAATGTACATAGCCAGCGTAGAACCATCATTGTAAGCTGTTCTGTTCTCAGTTTCGAGGTCTGCTATTTCCTGCAGGGTAAGATCGTTCTCATTAGGGCTGGGTAATTCCAGATATTGTATCTCAATATCTTGTTTAAAAGTACGAGCCTGTATGAATGCCTGAAAATTATTCATAGCCGCAGCACTGGGTTGAAACCCTGTGACATACCCAATTTCAATCAGTAATTTGGTAAAAGTATTGTTAGATAGGATGTCATTAGCTGAATCACCCGTGGCAAGTAAATTTGCCGATTTGTTAATTGGATCTGGCGGCGTTCCACCAGGACTATCAGAATTCTTAGAGCAAGCCGCTACAAGGATCAGACTCAAAAATAAAATATATACTTTTTTCATAGAATGCATTGTTCAAAACTATAATATCTACTTATCTATAACAAGTTAGAGAGCAAAAACCCTACATAAAACGGAATTTTAAGGTCTCTATTATACCCCTAATGTTAATTTAGCCAAGTAGTCGTAATGACTACCTTTCCTTACAAGATCGCACTGAAAACCATGGAATTGGGCTGCTTCGGATATAGTATTAAAATCAACATATAACCAATTGAAGGGATCACTCTTCATATCTTTGTAATGCATTATATAGTTTACTTCTCCATAGTAAGCATCGTCCGAAGCAACTAAATATCTTCCGTCTTCTGTTTTTTCAAACATATAGATGATATCACTCGAATCGAAGAGTACTTGTCCGCCGGGATTCAGATGTTCTCTGATCTTTCTAAAAAAATCATTAAGCTTACTGAGTTTTCCTACCAGTCCTATGCCATTCATAAGGAGCAATAAGGTGTCAAATTTTCCTCCTTTGTAGGTCCAAAAATCAGATTGAACCACATCTTCCAGGCCCCTTTTCTTGCATATTTCAATTGCTCCGGGTGAAGCGTCTAAAGCTGTAATACTATGTCCCTTTGAAGCAAGATATAGACTGTGACTTCCTGCACCGCAACCAATATCGAGCACATGTCCCATACAGGCCTTTAGTGCGAGCTTTTCCAAAATCGGCATGGTCCTATAATCACGGAATAAATAGGCCACAGGCAGAATATCCTCTTCCTGAAGGGAGGAGAAGGTCTTTATATTCTCTTCATGACTATTGTTGTAAAAGTCTGCTATTGCCTTGCCAAAAACATCGGTCCGCACTGGAAGTATATTTAATACAAAAGTGGGATATTTGTGTCATCCATGAAAGTTTAAGATCAATTTATGGAAGTTGAAATTTTTTAAATCCAATTCTATGAAGGAGACACTGCAACAACTTCCCCTGAAGGCAGCCGAAAAACAGGCTGAGAATAAAAAGTTTTTTGCTCGTCTAAAGAAAAGGCCTCCAAAGGATCTGGATTATACTATGAAACAGCTTCACGAGGCAGAATTTCAAAGAACCAATTGCCTTACATGTGCCAATTGCTGCAAGACAACAGGCCCGCTTTTTACCAGGATAGATATTGATAGGATTTCCAAACATCTTAAAATGAAGGCCTCAGCCTTTCAGGAAAGGTATTTAAGAACAGATGAAGATGGTGATGAGGTATTACAACAGGTGCCATGCACTTTTTTAGGAACAGATAATTACTGCAGTATCTATGAAGTAAGACCTAAAGCATGCAGGGAATACCCACATACAGATCGCAAAAAATTTCAACAACTGGGTGCACTCACCATAAAGAATACATTTGTTTGTCCGGCGGCATACAACATTGTGGAAGAAATGAAACGACAAATCAAGGGATAGGTCTGTATACTTGTTTTCTCTGAAAATGGTTATTTTTGAGACCATGGAAACCATCATTCACTATTTTGAAACAATCCCATCCAGTCACAGGAGTATCTTATTGGTCCTGGGGATCAGTTTTTTCTGGTTGCTGGAAGGAGCCGTACCATTGTTTCGTTTCCAATATAAAAAGTGGCGGCACGCGTTGCCCAATTTCTTTTTCACAGCTACCACCATCGTGATTAATTTTGCACTGGCCTTTCTACTTCTAAAAACGAGTGATTGGGTGGCTGCTAATAATTTTGGGATCATCAACTGGTTACCGGAAATGCCTCTTTGGGCTTACATTCTTCTTGGGGTACTCTTGTTGGATTTCTTCGGGGCCTATTTAGCACATTATGTAGAACATAATGTTAGACCTCTATGGATGATCCATCTGGTGCACCATACAGATCATGAAGTAGATACTACAACAGCCAACAGGCATCATCCCCTGGAAAGCCTTATCCGATTTGTATTTACCTTGGCAGGAGTATTTTTGGTAGGAACCCCCATTGGTATTGTAATGTTGTATCAATCCTTATCCCTTGTGGCGACACAATTTGGTCATGCCAACATCCGTTTGCCAAGAAAAGTAGATCGTGCCATTAGCTGGGTACTGGTCTCTCCAGATATGCATAAAGTTCATCACCACTTTGTCTTACCATATACAGATTCTAATTATGGGAATATCTTTTCAATTTGGGACCGCATCTTTGGTACCTATATGGAGCTAGATCGCGATACAATTGTGTATGGAGTAGATACTTTTCCAAATAAGGAAGAAAATGGGAGTATTATGGGCTTGTTAAAACAACCCTTTCACAAATATAGAAAGCCTACCGGTGGTGCTCCGAACAGTTAAGGATATAAAAGATACTTAGCTCTGATCTTGGCAAAATTTTGGAGATCTGCCTGCCAAATGGCCCTTATCTCAGCCTCATTCATCCCGGCCTCTATCTGTTTTTGAAGTAATTCCGTTCCCGCATGTTTACTGAATCCGGAAGTATTAAAAAATTTACTTTTTTCCAGGCAGTGTTGGTATGCTTTTATTATCCATTCCAGGGATACTTTAGACAACCTGGGTCTCTTGCTGAGGTCTTCCCCAAAACAGATTGTTCCCATATGTTTGGGCGACTTGGCCCCAATGTTAGGTTCGGGAATATAGGTAAAGGAAAACTCGGCCTTATCCAAAAAAGGTGCACCGTAACGTTGAAATTGAAATTCAGTACCTCTGCCGGCATTGATATTGGTCCCTTCAAAAAGGCCAAGGCTGGGATAGAGGTTTATAGATTGGTCATTTGGGAGATTGGGAGAGGGCCTAATAGGCAAACTATAGGTGCTGTTATGAGTATAGTTTTCTAAGGAAATGACTGTTAGTTGTGCTTTGGCCTCCTTTTCCAACCATCCTTCCTCATTGATCATTTGAGCATACTCCCCAATGCTCATAGCGTAAACAAGTGGTATTGGAGTCATCCCCAAAAAGCTGGTAAGCTCTACCTCCATAGTAGGGCCATCTATATAATGTCCGTTGGGATTGGGCCTGTCTAAAACCATAATTGGAATATTGTTTTCTGCACAGGCCTCCATCACTAGCTGAAGGGTTGCGATATAGGTATAAAACCGAACGCCTACGTCCTGAATGTCAAAGACTATCATTTCAATACCTTCCAGGTCCTCCTTCGTAGGTTTTCTATGGGCACCATATAATGAAATAATCGGCAAACCTGTTTGCAGGTCTATCCCATCTTCTACTTTTTCGCCGGCATCGGCCATCCCCCGGAATCCATGTTCAGGAGAAAATACGCGTAAAACAGAAATATTCAGGCTTATCAGGGAATCTACCAAATGGGTATAGGCCGGTTGGCCATCTCTTATGCCTGAGTCGTCTTTAAAAATCACGCTTGTTTGATTGGCCACCACTGCGATCTTCTTATCTCTTAACAGTGGCAGGTACTCCATGGTTCTGTTCGCCCCAACAATAATTTGCATATTGTTTATAGCCGTGTCTTTAGCCATGGGTACTTCATGTATTGCGGCTGTGCTTTGAACCTTACTACCACATGAAATAAATAGCAGGGCAGTAAAAAAATAAAGCAATAAAAAAGGATGAGGGCATTTCCAATTATTGCGAAGATCTTTCCCCTTGTTCCAAGAAACATGGACAACTAACAGAGGAAAACTGTATTTTTGATTCTCTAAAAAAAGCATCGGTTGAATTTAGAACTGTTTATCGCAAAACGCCTTGTCAAAGGTAAGCAGCATAAAATTAGCATATCTGCCCCGATTATAAAAATAGCTATTGCGGCTATAGCCCTGGGGATCTTGATGATGTTGATAGCTATGGCAACAGGTGTTGGGCTAAAATATAAGATCAGAGAAAAGATCGCTGCTTTTAATGGTCATATCCAGATCTATAATTACGACAATAACATCTCAGATGTATCCGTGATCCCAGTATCCCTGCAGCAAGAGTTCTATCCTAATTTTAATTTGGTAGAAGGCGTCCGACATATTCAGGCCGTGGCCACTAAGGCTGGAATTATAAGGACAGAAGATACCTTTGAGGGGATCATTGCTAAAGGAGTAGGGAAAGACTATGACTGGACAGCCTTTAAGGATTTTCTGATAGAAGGTAGCTTGCCTAGCTATACTTCAGAACTCAATACGGAGGTGCTGATGTCTAAACTAATGGCCAGCAGACTGCAAATGGTAGTGGGGGACGAATTCTTTACCCTTTTTCTAAAACAGGAAGATCCTTCCAAAGTTCCCAATCAGAGAAAGTTTAAGATCACCGGGATATATGACAGTGGATTTGAAGAATTCGACGGCACTTACATTTTTGTAGATATTCGCCATATTCAAAGAATGAATCAATGGGCCGAGGATGAAGTAGGGAATTTTGAGATCTTCCTGAACGATTTTGATGCCATCGATGAAAAGAGTCAGGAGATCTATGGAAAGACCCTTTCTACACTAGACACTCAGACAATAAAGAACAAATATTACAAAATATTTGAATGGATAGGCCTGTTCGATTTTAATATTGCCATTATCATTGGAATCATGATAATTGTTGGGGGAATAAATATGATCACGGCCCTGCTGGTACTTATTTTGGAAAGAACCCCAATGATAGGTGTTTTAAAAGCTCTTGGAGCAGACAATTGGAGCATACGGAAGGTATTTTTGTATAATGCGGCCTACCTTATCCTTATTGGCCTTTTCTGGGGGAATCTCCTGGGTTTGGGACTTATCTGGCTTCAGGATAAATTCCGGTATTTTAAATTCCCGAATCCGCAGGAATATTATATAGACTATATCCCTGTATATATAGACCTCCCTACCATCCTACTTCTCAATTTTGGTGTGTTGTTCCTGTGTATGAGCATGTTATTGATCCCGTCCTATATTATAACAAGGATAACCCCGGTGAAAGCGATCAAATTCGATTAAAAAAAATAGCTTGCTGTCTTTGATTCCAATAATAAAATTCAAACCAAATAATCTTTCCTCTTAGGCCTTGATTTAGGGAACTAGTATCTTTGTGGTCATGATGAAGTATGCAGAAAATATATTGGGGACCATCGGAAATACCCCATTGGTAAAAATGAATAAGCTAACGAAGGATTTACCCTGTCTTGTACTGGCAAAATATGAGACCTTTAACCCTGGTAATTCTGTAAAAGACCGTATGGCACTTCAAATGGTAGATGATGCTGTGGCTGCCGGGAAGCTTAAACCGGGAGGTACTATAATTGAAGGTACATCGGGGAATACGGGGATGGGTCTGGCCCTGGTGGCAGTGGTGAGAGGATACAAGATGATCTGTGTGATCAGTGACAAGCAATCCAAGGAGAAGGTAGACATCCTGAAAGCAATGGGCAGCGAGGTTTATGTATGTCCAACAGATGTAGCCCCGGAAGATCCAAGGAGCTATTATTCTACTGCCAAAAGACTTTCTGAGGAAATACCAAATTCCTGGTATGTGAATCAATACGATAACCCTTCAAACACCAAAGCACATTTTGAATCAACCGGACCAGAGATTTGGGATCAGACAGATGGCAGAGTGACTCATTTTGTAGTGGGAGTAGGCACCGGGGGCACTATATCCGGGGTAGGTTCCTATTTAAAATCGAAAAATCCCAATATAAAAATTTGGGGAGTAGATACCTATGGCTCGGTGTTTAAGAAATATCATGAGACTGGGATATTCGACAAAAATGAGATATATCCCTATATCACGGAAGGTATTGGGGAAGACATTCTACCCAAGAATGTTAATTTTGATATCATTGATGGCTTTACCAAGGTAACTGATAAAGATGCTGCGGTGTATACCCAGCGCTTGGCAAAAGAGGAAGGTATGTTCCTGGGAAATTCTGCAGGAGCTGCTATTAAAGGAGTACTCCAATTAAAAGAACACTTTAAAAAAGATGATGTGGTAGTTGTTCTGTTCCACGATCATGGTAGCAGATATGTAGGGAAGATCTTTAATGACGATTGGATGCGTGAACAAGGCTTTTTGGATTAGTTTTGGTATCTTTTGAGCTAATTATTCTACTGATAATCTAAAGCAATTTCCAGGTATACAAATGGCAACTATTTTTTAAAACAACAATGATAACGCTACAGAATAAAGATCAAAAAGTGAGTATCGTAAAGGGCGAACTCACTAGTTATCAGGTTGATGGATATGAACTAATGCATCAGATCGGGAGTCCGGGATGGGGCCATACAGATACGGAAATGTTTCCAATTATCGGCCCAACAGATAAAGCCGGTTTCAGGGTTCATGTACCCAGAGGTAACGCAATTCAGGATCAGCATGGACTTTTAAGGGACCTTTCGTATACCTTGGACAAAAAAGAGGATACCAAGGTGACCTATGTAAAAGAATATAAGGCAGGTTCCGTGGTTTTAAATTCCAAATTCCCGGATAAATCAACAGCGCAAAGGCTTATTTGGCCTTACAGTTTTAAACTTAAAAAGACCCTTAGTTTATCGGAGAATTCTTTAAAGATCACATTTGGTGTTAGTGGGGAAAAGGATATGCCCTTTATGATAGGGTATCACCCGGCATTTAAATTGCGCACTTCCAAGGCACAAATTAGAACATCTACGGTATCATATGGTTTGGAGGAGATCATGAAAGCCGGGAACCGGGCAGTTGAGGTTCCTCACACAGAAGAACTATTTTTGGAAGACGAACGAGTAATTCGTATTCAGACAAAAGGCTTTGGACATTTTATGTTATGGTCGCCAGTAGAGAATATGATCTGCGTTGAGCCCATCACATTCTATCCCTACGCCGTAGACCAGGCATACTTGCAAGAAGGATTTATGTATTTGGATAAAAAAGAAGCAAAATTTCAGCTAGAATTAGGACTAATATCATAAGAATGGAAACGAATAAGGAGCAGTTAACATCTGAGCAGATAGAGGAACAGTATGGATTTCTATTTGAAGATGAATTGCTAAAGGAGATCGAAGCTGCTGGGGTGCTTCGGAAGGTAAATGCAGGCGATTTCCTAATGGATATTGGAGATCCTATTCTGTCTATGCCTTTGATCATAAGTGGAGCTATTAAGATCTTAAGTGAAGATAAGGAAGGTGATGAACTGCTCTTGTATTTTATAGAACAGGGGGATACCTGTGCCATGACCTTATCCTGTTGTCTCAAAAAGGGGAAAAGTAAGATCAGGGCAGTGGCAGAATCTGATGCCGAGCTGTTAATGATCCCCATAGAGAAAATGGAGGAATGGATGGGGCGTTATAGAAGTTGGCGTGAATTTATACTAGACAGTTATCACGATAGAATGCAGGAGCTTTTGGAAACGGTAGATACCCTGGCTTTTATGAATATGGATGAACGCCTATTCAAATACTTAAAAGACAAGGCCATGGTGAATCAAAACGATATGATCCAGACAACCCATCAGGATATAGCGGCAGATCTTCATACCTCCAGAGTGGTAATTTCCAGATTACTCAAGAAGATGGAACACGACGGAAAAATAAAGTTACATCGCAGCCAGATTCATATCATAGAATTATAACAAGAAAGATTTTGCGTTTATGCAGATCAACTTTATATGCAAAAAATATTTCCATTTTTAAGCTGGATCAGGACATATAAGTGGCCTTATCTTCCAAGTGATCTGTTGGCCGGGCTAACCGTTGCTATTGTACTGATACCACAGGGATTGGCATACGCCCTAATTGCCGGGCTACCTGCCGTCTATGGCTTGTATGCTTCGCTTGTACCCTTAATAGTGTATTCCTTTATGGGAACTTCCCGCGCTTTGGGGGTAGGTCCGGTAGCTATGGATTCCCTTTTGGTGGCTGCAGGTCTGGGTGCTATTGCATCTATTGGTCCAGACAACTACATTGTTATGGCCATCTTACTTGCCTTCCTGGTGGGTGGTATTCAGTTATTGCTTGGATTACTTAGGATGGGCTTTTTGGTAAATTTTTTATCAAAACCGGTAATTAGTGGCTTTACATCTGGAGCTGCCCTCATCATAATGTTTAGTCAGTTAAAATATCTCCTTGGTACCGATATTGAAAGAAGCAATCAGTTTCATTGGATTATCTGGAATGCCATACAAAAATTGGGAACCATAAATCCTTATGACCTGGGAATTGGGATATTGGGTATTTTACTGATGATTCTTTTAAAAAAATGGAACAGGAAAATACCATACATATTATTGGTGGTAGTTATTGGGATTGCCCTCGTCTTCTTTTTTCAATTGACTTCCAAAGGTGTCGCTATCGTAGGTGAGATCCCATCAGGACTGCCCAAGGTGCTTCTCCCTCAGATAGAGTGGGAATATCTAATGGAATTGTGGCCCATAGCCCTGACATTGGCCCTTGTGGGTTACCTGGAAACCATTTCGATCGGAAAGGGCATTGAAGATAAGATGAATCGGGATCAACTAAATGCCAATAAAGAATTGGTGGCTCTGGGCCTTTCTAACATGGCTGGCTCTTTTTTTCAATCATATCCTATTACTGCGAGTTTTTCAAGATCGGCTATCTATCTGGAAGCTCGTTCCAGGACCAATATGGCAACTTTAGTTACGGCCATGATAGTGTTGTGCACCTTGTTATTTCTAACACCAATGTTTTATTACCTCCCAAAAGCGGCCTTGGCAAGTATTATTATGGTTTCGGTCTATGGTTTGGTAGATGTTGCCTATGCCCGTACATTATGGAAATTTAGAAAGGATGAATTTGCAGTGCTTCTGGCAACTTTTATAGTTACCCTTTTTGTGGGTATTATGGAGGGAATATTGGTTGGGGTATTAATTTCTTTATTGTTGATGGTCTACAGAACCTCTAATCCGCATTTTGCAGTACTGGCGAAAATCAAGAATACCGAATACTATAGAAATGTAAACCGGTTTGAGAGCGAGGTCGTGGTAAGATCCGATCTCTTGATCGTCCGTTTTGATGCTCAACTGTATTTTGGGAATTCTGATTTTTTCAAGTCGCATCTAATGCATTTAATTGACGAGAAAGGACCAGACCTTAAGGCAGTTATCTTAAACGCCGAGGCAATTAATTATATTGATTCCTCAGCTTCGGCCATGCTCATTAAGTTAATTGAAAAATTGTATGAAAAAGGGATTCATTTCTTTATCGCTGGGGCCATTGGGCCTACCCGGGATATACTTTTTTCCAGCGGAGTTATGCAGTTACTCCCCAAAGAATGCCTTTTTGTAGAGACCCGGGAGGCAGTTTCGTTTTTTGACGATCCACGAAAGAAATCACAACTGCAATCCAAAGTGGCACATCAATGGAATACACTAGGTGACTAATGTTACCTATGCTTTTGGAATATGACGTATTTTTGCAATGTAAAGTAAAGGATTATGAACATAGAACAGATTTACACAGGATGTCTTGCTCAGGGCGCTTACTATATCGAAAGTAAGGGCGAGGTAGCAATCATTGATCCCTTAAGAGAAGTGACGCCTTATATAAATAGAGCCTCCAGAGATAAAGCAAAGATCAAATATATTTTTGAGACCCATTTTCACGCCGATTTTGTCAGTGGACATGTAACATTGGCCAAAGAAACAGGAGCGACAATAATTTATGGTCCCCAGGCAGATCCTTCCTTCGATGCCTTGATAGCCACGGACGGACAAGAGTTTAGGCTGGGAGAGCTGACCATTAAGGTACTTCATACCCCGGGCCATACTATGGAAAGTACTACCTATCTATTAAAGGATGCTACGGGAAAGGATAAGGCTATATTTTCCGGAGATACTCTTTTTCTTGGCGATGTTGGCCGGCCCGATCTCGCACAGAAAGCAGCCCATATGACCCAGGAAGACCTGGCGGGATTGTTGTACGACAGCCTTCGCACTAAAATAATGCCTTTATCTAATGATGTAATTGTATATCCTGCACATGGTGCCGGTTCGGCCTGTGGAAAGAACATGATGAAAGAAACGGTGGATACCCTGGGTAATCAGAAGAAAATGAACTACGCCTTAAGGCAAGATATGACCAAGGAAGAATTTATTGCTGAGGTTACTGAAGGACTATTGCCACCACCTAAATACTTTCCTTTAAATGTGAAGATGAACAAGGAAGGCTATGAAGATATTAAAGAAGTACTTAAAAGAGGCACCAGGGCATTAATGCCTGATGAGTTTGAAACCCTTGCTAATGAAACCGAAGCAATTGTTCTGGATGTAAGAAGCGAGGAAGAATTTGTGAAAGCGCATATTCCAAGGTCTATTTTTATTGGCCTCAAAGGCGACTTTGCGCCCTGGGTGGGAGCATTGATCGCCGATGTTAAGCAAACCATATTACTGGTAGCTCCAAAAGGTCAGGAAGAGGAGGCCATTACCCGACTCTCCAGAGTGGGGTTCGATCATACTATAGGGTATTTAAAAGGAGGTTTCGAAACATGGAAAAAGGCAGGGAAAGAAACAGATAATTTGAGCTCAATTCCTGCTGAGAAGTTGAAAAAAGAACTGTCCGATAAAGAGACGGCGGTTTTTGACGTGCGGAAAGAAAGTGAACATAATGCAGAACATTTGCCACAGTCTGTTAATACACCTTTAGGGGCCATTAATGAGCATTTGTCTGCCTTCCCGGATAATAAGACCTTTTATCTTAGTTGTGCAGGGGGATATCGCTCAGTGATCGCAGCATCAATATTAAAAAGCAGAGGAATACATAATCTGGTTGATGTTGGCGGCGGCTTTAGTGCAATAAAATTGGCTGGGATAGAGACTACAAGCTATGTCTGCCCTTCCACCTTATGATAAATGTCATGTATGATTGGTGGTAGAATACGTAGTTTTATTCTATGAATCGGGATCAACGAATAAAATTGCTATATGTATGTTTAACACGCCTGGCAATAATATCCGTAACTGTGATATCGGTTAACGCAATAACTTAATTCTTTCTAGTATGAAAACAAATATGGGTACCCTGGACAAGATCATCAGGGTCATTGTAGCTATCGCTGCCGGTCTTCTGGTATATTTTGAAATAGTACAAGGCGTCTATTCTTACATCTTATTAGCTATTGTTGCCATTTTTATTTTGACCAGCCTTGTTGGTTTTTGTCCAATTTATAGCATTTTTGGTCTAAATACCTGCACTGTAAAGAAAAAAGACTAGAATTCTCTGGGCATGTTTTTAAGCCTAAAATAATGGTATACTGCCGCTTGCTTTATACATAGGGAGGTTTTCCGTTTTATAAACTAAAGTCTCAATAGTATAGAATAGGTCTATTCCCATATTTCAAAATAATTTTCAGATTACTCTTTCTACTTTTCTATTTTGTGTATTTTTAATATTGACATAGAAAATAGGAATGCTAAAGAATTTTATTCAAAGTGTAGGGGTCGCAAACATTGTTTTACTCCTCGTTGTTCTCTCCATCATTGTTGTATCGGAATATATATTTCTTTCAGGCAATAAGTTAGATGCCATCTTCATCGCCATCTGGGCGCCCACTATTCTTGGATTTATGAATTATTTCAAATACAGGAAGTGATGGACTTTATTCTTGCATATTCAATTTTCGTCGGACTTATCTTCCTGATCTGGATGATCTTTGTCATTAGGATGTACAGGGAATTGAACAAAAAATTTTAAGCTGGTTTGCTTATTTTAAGGTTTTGATTTTCTCTGAGGATACTTAATTAGTAAAAGGAATTAGTTTTTCCTGATTTTTAAGGGCATAGGAAGTTACCAATCTTTTGGTTTCGAGGGTCTCTTTTTGTGGAGTAACAAAGGCTATAATATCTTCAAGAGACCTTACTTCAGTTTCTTTTGGGACAAATCCGTAACCGTAATACTGCCCATCCTGCACAACCACCAGGGCGTCTTCTTTGGCATCACGCCCCTTTTCCCTGATAATAAAATTGTCCTTATTGTGTGCAATATATTCCAAGGCCTCTTTCACCTTCTTATTATACTTGTTAACTGATTCTTTTCCTCTGCAGATCCCATCACATTGTTTTACTCTGAAGTGAGTACAGTGGATTACCCCTTCCTGCAGGTGGCAATATTTTGCACATAAACCATAGTCAGAACAAATAATTTCCAGGAATTCCCTGCATTCTGTGATCGAATACAAAGTGGTAAGAGGTTGTGGCACATTCTTAATCTTATTAAAGGCCAAATGTAATATACCATCGCGATCCTCATAGTGGAAAATGGCATAGGCCGGGACCTTTCTTTTTTGGGCCCTGTTATAAAGCGGAAAAAAATGTTTAATGGCATATGATTCCATTAGCAAGGCAACTAATTCATTGCCTGCTAGCTCATAATCTATCTGCTCGGTAACCCTGCACATCTGTATCTCTTTTTCGCTTCTGTCGTAAAAATGTCCGAGAACTCTTTTCTTGATATTCTTGGCCTTTCCGGCATAGATCACTTCTCCCTTTACATTTTTGAAAAAGTAAATTCCCGTTTTATCAGGTAGTTTTTCATATTGTGATTTAGGAAGGGAAGGAGGTAGTGTGGCTTCCTGTGAGCGTGCATTTAGGAATTTAATTACTGTTTCCTCTATGTTGGGGGTACTAAGGATCTTTTGGAATAATAACACTGTTGCATGAGCATCGCCTCTGGCCCTGTGTCTATTCTGGAGCGGGATACTTAGAGTAGAACAGAGCTTGCCTAAGCTATACGATCTGTATCCGGGGAATACTGCTCTGGACAAACGAACTGTACATAGTTTTTTACGAACAAAAGACAATCCCAACTCCTTAAATTCATTCTTGATGACATTGTAATCAAAGTTTACGCTATGGGCTACAAAAATAGTTTCTTCGGTAAAGGAAAGGATCTTTGGAGCAATTTCTGCTATGGTGGGAGCATTGCGGACAAGGTTGTTATCTATTCCTGTAAGACCGGTTATAAATGAGGGTATTTCACATTCGGGATTAACCAGAGAAGTAAATTCTTCTATGATCTTAACGCCGTTATATTTAAAAATAGAAATCTCGGTGATCTTGTTTCCTTTGATCCCGTTCCCCGTGGTCTCTATGTCTACTATGCAATACAAATTCTTAGTTTTGATACTCTTTCTACTGCGATATTTCCAGGAACAAGCTTATTCCTTTTCTTGTATTTTAAGCCAAAAAAAAGGACAACAAGCGCTGTCCTCTTCTTCAAGATTATTTTTCAGGTGTAAAACGAACTATTCCTTATGAATTGTCTACCACTTTTGCACTTGCCGCGTTCTTTTTCACAGAGGCAATTCCATTTGCCATAGATGATGCAGATGCGTACATCTGACTAGCACCGATCTCTTGTCCGTTAGAAGCTTTTAGACCGAAATAAGGTTTTCCATTTTTTGCAACTTTGCGATCGAACATGCCATCGTTCTTAGAATTTTTCCGAACGGATTCTATGCCATTTTCACAAGCCGACTTGGTCTTGTATGCCTCACTACTTAAGATAACCTGTCCGTTTCCAGCTTTTAAATTAAACCTGAATTGACCGGATTTGTCTTTTTTAATTTCGAATTTACCCATTTTAATGTATTTTGATTTTCTCAAATTTAACATATAAAACCAGAATTTTTGAGAATGTTGTAAAAAAAAATCCACATTTTACTGTGGATTAATAAAAAACTACATTTCTCAGTCTTAAAAACCTACCTTAGATTTTTGTATTCCTCGTTATCTTGTTGGCGAACCTTTAAGGCGCTTTTCAATCTTTTGTTTTTTTCCCGTGAGTTGCTTCATGAGATCCATTAGCTCCTCATCCTTAGATTTTTTATATATTTCGTTGATCGCTAAAATGATTTCCTTGGCATCTCTAGACGCCTGAACACGGTCACTGGTTGACATGTGACTCATTTTTAGGTTTATAAAAGCATCTGCCCGTTTAAATATGTCCATTTTTGTTTAAATATACAATGAAGCGCATAAGATAGGAAACATTTCAGATTGGCAATACTGATCTGCATATAATATTTTCCTATAATTTTCTTAAACAAATGTGAAGGACACCTAATTTATCTTTCTAAGGCCCAGTATACCTAAGAAAATAAAAAGTATAGAACTTTCTATTATTTATCAGTTTTAAAAGATTGAAGACGACAAAATCACAATTTTCGCTAGCTAAAAACACTAATATTTTGAATTCTTAGATATAGCCCAACGACTTTCAATGGAACATAGCAGTATTTAAAAATTTCTGGCATAGGAGAGAATTACATATTTATGAGATTGTGTTCCGGTAGCTTCCGGAGACTGTATTCTGTAGCCAAACCAGTATTCATTTTTTTTAAAACGGTGTTGTACGTCGAAACCACCAAAAACAAATTCACGGTTAGGCGAAATAAGGAAGATAGAGTTGTCCCCCAATGCATTGCCTTCTAACAGTGCGTTATAGCCAACATATCTATATCCTGCGCGGAGGGAAAAAAAGATCTCCCTGCGTGTATTTCCAATTCTTTGATAGGCCATGGTACTGGCCAAAGGATCTCGCCGCCCGAAATAGGCTATAAAGTTGGCCTGTGCAAATTGATCGCGTGTCCCAAAAGCAAGGGAGGGCTGTACGGCTAACGTAATACTAAATGGATTAGGGGCAAGAGTCCATTCTTTCAGGTAACCTACATAGCCGTTGGCATGCAGACTATTGTCCATTTCATCAACCCATACCGGAGGATCCGAAACAACAAAGATCTTGTGATACCATCTTTGAAAGCCGCCGGCTCCTGAATTATTGCCAGCGATCCCCACAAGAAGGCTGGCATCCCAACTGTGTTTGTTTTTTACAGAAGACCATCCTGTTTTCAGGCCCAGAAAACCAACATAAGGTCGGTCTTGTTCTTCAATATTGGTGGTAATAATATTGAAAGGCGTATAAACCTCCTGCCCGATTGTAAATGAAAGTTGTTCCTGCCCCTTGCCAATCCCTTTTTTTAGGCTGCTTGTGTAGGTCAGGTATAGACCAGAGGAGTAATAGCGATCCGTAAGAGTAAAGAAATCGTTGTCATGTTTTAGCCTAATTTGATGATGTGAAATAGAATCGCTCACAATCTTGGATTCCATCTGACCATGAAGAGTAAGGGAACTCCCAAAGACAGAGGCTATAAAGACGTTAAAAATAAATGTGCTGTCCAAAAAGGTTGTGGTATATACCGGGCTAAATTTCTGATCCCTGTGAAATATAGGGATTTTAAGATGTTTTGGAGCAATAATAAATAAAGCACTCCTGCGCTTTCGTGATACTCAAGCTTCGAAGGGCGTAGGTGGAGCCGGGGAGATTACCTACGGTGCGCTACTGATCTGCCTTTTAGGAAATACAGCAAACTGTACTTTCAGCCCAGATGTCTAAAACCAAAAAAATCTGC
>NZ_CAMYKH010000034.1 GCF_947258935.1 uncultured Muriicola sp. | reverse complement strand
ATTTTACCACTTCCCTACAAGAATACGGGTTGCCGAACGAACCATTCGTACGCCTCCATTGTTTTCCTGGAAGGTTTTCCAACCGGCATCGCGTGCCGCTCTTTCTGCAGGACTTAGAGTAGCATTTGCACCACCCATTACACCCTTAAAATCCTTATAGCCTACAAGTGCCCAATGATTCTCACCATCCGGGGAGATTCCCGAAGTGATATTTCCCATCATCACAACCCTGCCAACAGGTGTATGATCTGTATTAAACTTGGTCAATGCCGTTTCAAAAGCACCAGAATTTTCAACATCCAATATATACAACTGCTGAACAGGGAAATCCCCTTCAGTATCTCCATAACGTTTTTTCGTCGTCCCCATTCTGTTTCCGGAGCCATCCTTAATAAAGTGATCTAATCTGGCAGAAAGTAAGTCCCATGCATCGCCTCCGTCATTGGCATACATAGCACCCAAGGCATCCAGGGAACCTGAAAAACCAATGGTATGGGAAGCATTATTCCCAGGATCATGGAAATGATTTGCATAAAGCGTAACCGTAACTCCTTCTGTTTTGTGGGCTTTAAAATAATCGTCGATCAATTTAACGACCGTGGCTTCGTTCTGTGGTTCTACAATAAAACTGTAGTTGGTCCAATAAGATTCTTGTGCACTGATTGCAAATACTGCAAATAGCAACACACTTGTTACTAGTTTTTTCATTGTTGGTTGGTTTTTGATTATGTTCTAAGATACTAAATATTAGGTGATCAACAATACCGTCAATTCAAAATTGCTGTAGGTTTATTCTTATCATAAATCTTGGTGTTGGATGCCCAATTTGAAAATCTATAAATAAGATGTTAAAGTAATCTTCCTTCAGCAATGATTTCTATTTCTTTGTGCTCATTATAGATTAGGTAATGATCAAAGAACTTTTAAATAAATGGGGAAAGGAAAAAACCCCATTTTTGTTCCTTATAGACTTTGAACAACAAAAACCTTTGGCGTGGCCTTTAAACCAGGTACCCAAAAATATATTTTACAATTTCAATGGTAAAACCAATACCTCTTATAAAAAACCTTTACCGGCACCTTTATCTTTCGAAAAAAAGCCAATTCCTTTAAAAGAGTACTGCCAAAAATTTGAAGCCGTTCAAAAAGAACTGAACTTTGGAAATAGTTTTCTGCTTAATCTCACCTGTCCTACAGAGGTAAAAACAAATTTGGACCTTTATACTATTTATTCAAACGCACAATCCAAATATGCTTTCTGCGTGGAAAACCAGTTTGTCAGTTTCAGCCCGGAGACCTTTGTAAAGATAGAAGCACCATACATCTATACCTATCCCATGAAAGGGACCATTGATGCTGATTTACCCAATGCGGAAAAAACCATCTTAAGCAATAAGAAAGAAGCAGCCGAACATGCTACCATTGTAGACCTCATGCGCAATGATCTCAGTATGATCGCCAAAGAGGTAGCTATAATCAAATATCGATACTATGAAGTTTTGCAGGTTCAGGGCAAAAATATTGGGCAAATAAGTTCCGAAATTCGAGGGAAACTCCCGGAAGATTTTTATGATACCCTGGGCGATCTTCTGTATTCCTTACTTCCGGCCGGTTCCATTTCCGGGGCACCCAAGTTAAAAACCGTTGAACTAATCAATTCCATAGAAGTCCAGCCAAGAGGCTACTATACGGGAGTGGCTTTCTATTTTGATGGGGTATCTTTGGATAGCTGTGTGCTAATACGATATTTGGATCATGACGGTCATTTTAGAAGCGGGGGGGGAATTACCGCCCAAAGTGAGATGAATAGTGAATACCAGGAGATGATAGATAAAGTATATGTCCCATTTTATTGAAACCATTCGCATAGAAAATGGAACCGTTCCAATGCTGAACCATCACCAGCAGCGGATGAATCACACCTTGTCCCATCTTGGTGAAAGGGGCCCATTTTTAATAAAGAGCCTACTTCGTATACCAAAAGAGGCAGGAAAAGGAATATTTAAATGCCGCCTTATTTACGATAAGGATGGCATCCTTGACATTCAATTTCATCCCTATACAATTAGGCACATTGAGACCTTTTCTATGGTAGATATTGGCAGTCATTCTTATCCCTATAAATTTGAAGACCGAGCTTGGATCAATGATCTGGTAAACCGATCTAAAGCAGATGAGATCATTATGTGTCAGAAGGATAGAATTACAGATGCTTCTTATGCCAACCTTGCCTTTTTCAACGGAAAGTTCTGGGTAACCCCAAAAAAACCATTGTTGCATGGCACTAGAAGGAATCTTCTTTTACAAAAAAATATCCTGGAGGAAATAGATCTAACTCTCCATGATCTGCATAACTATTCCCATTTTAAATGTATCAATGCAATGATGTCCTGGGAAGAATCACCAATTTACAAAGTGGAACAAATCCAATAAATCCCATCTTTCTGATCTGATATACTTCTCCTGCCCTTTTATATTCCTATAATGCTCTTTTCAATACGCTAGATTTACCAGATCCCTGCAACCTCTTTTACGGCAAAGTCCTGAATCTGCGAAGGTGTAGTACCTGTATTCCCAATTTCTAGATCAGAATAAGAAGCTGTAGGGAATATTTGTGCGGTCATGGTATATTGTCCTTTGTTTATAAAAACCTCAATAGATGAAGCATCAAGGAAGATCCTGAATTCTACCTCCCCTCCCGGCAAGTTGTTCAGGGGCATCTGCTGGCTGCCGGCAAATGTTTCCTGAAAGTCCGTTAGTCCACTTTGAGACCTATCTAGGGTGCATAGTTTTTCTGTGCCATCCATCTCCAGGATCAGCTGCTGCCCTTGTTCATTCTTAAAAGTGACCTTAAGATCTCTTGCTGCCGTGGTAAATAGAATCTCACTCTGATTGCCATTCTCTAGTCCAATAGATTCGTGTCCTCCGGCAGGAATAGCAAAACGCATGGTTGTTTCTTCCAACAACAGGCTATCTACTTCTGGTATAGGGTAATTAAACAATTCATATGTATCATTGATTTTTGATAAACTCAAGATTCTCGGTAAGGTCATGGCGCTCCGCCATGCCTCTGTGGGAGTTTCTCTGGCGTAGTTCCAATTGCTCATCCACCCTATAAACAACCGTTTATTATCTGGAGTATTGTTATAGGTGACCCCTGCGTAATTATCAGTACCCCAATCGAGCCATTTTATTTCTTCTTGATCAGATATAAAGGTGGTCCCGTCATAATCACCTACAAAATACTGGGTGCCACTTCCACCATTGGGCGCCCCGGGATTAATGCTTATCAACAATACCCATTTGCTCTCATCTATTCCTTCTACCTGTAACTCAAAAAGGTCCGGACATTCCCAAACACCTCCATGCGCACCTTGGGTAGCTCCAAACCGGCTCATATAGGTCCATTCAAGTAAATTGTCTGAGCGGTACAGTCTAAGATGATCTCCGGCTACCAAAGCCATTACCCACTGCCCTGTTTTCTTATCCCAAAATACTTTAGGATCCCTAAAATCTTTGAATTCTGAATTTAGCAAAACAGGATTCCCTTCATACATGGTAAAACTTTCCCCATTATCAAGACTGTAGGCTACCCCCTGTGTTTGAAAGTCAATACTACCCGCTTTTTCCTTATCCATATCGTGATAGGTAAAAATGGCCACCAAAGGCGGATTCTTTGCAGTTCCCAGCCCTGAGGTATTATTTTCATCTAACACCGCACTCCCTGAAAATATCAGCCCATGCTTGTCCGGATACAAGGCTATCGGTTTATTCTCCCAATGAAGCATATCCGTACTGGTGGCATGGCCCCAATGCATAGGTCCCCAAACGATGTCTTCCGGATAAAACTGATAGAATAAATGATAAACGCCCTGGTTATACAAAAGTCCGTTTGGATCATTCATCCATTTCTCCGGGGGTGAAAAATGATATTGCGGTCGAAATTGTTCCTGGTACATCAAGGTTTTTTCCGTGGCTTTTTTTGATAGATTAGGAGCTTCCTTACAGGCTCCAACAAGTACTAGGGAAATAGAAAATAAAATAACCGTAATACGCATCATGACAGATCTATTTCTCCTAAAAATACTCTTTATTTACAAATAGGAAAAGAAGGTCGTTCATTTTTGGATCCTATGTAATATAGTATCTTTGTCCGCATGTTTAAAGGAAGTATTTTCTTTGTGATGTTACTAATAATTACACCTGTCTTAGGGCAGCGAACACTGGAAAAGATAATGGAAAAACTCGCGGATAAAGATGTCCCCCTGGCCACAGTGACAGAGATAGCGGTTAACCCTTCTTATCTGCGACTGGATGCGCGCGAGCGGGAAGAATTTGAAGTAAGTCATCTTAAGGATGCCCATTTCATTGGGTATAAAGAATTCAATGTTAAAGAGTTCGAAATACACTTCCCGGACAAGGAAGCCACCTATGTGGTGTATTGTTCAGTGGGTGTTCGCTCCGAAAAAATTGGAAAAAAACTTTTAGGAATGGGTTATACCGATGTCAAAAACCTTGCGGGAGGTATGTTCAAATGGGTCAATGAGGGGAATGATGTTGTGGATAGCGCCGGGCTGGCAACTCAAAAGGTCCATGCCTATAACAGGTTCTGGGGCCTACTCCTAAACAGAGGTGTGAAGGTCTACGGACCCGAAAAACAAGAATAAGGATGAAGCAAGACCATGAAAATTTGTTGCTGATCTTTACCCGCAACCCAGAACTGGGAAAATGTAAGACCAGGTTAGCGGCCTCCGTGGGAGATAAAACAGCCCTGGCCATATATATTTTTCTTTTAGAGCATACAGTCTCAGTCACTCGTTCCCTGAACCTTGCCAAAGTAGTGTATTATTCAAAAGTTATTCAGGAAGATGATCTATGGGACCCGGGTGTATATCAAAAAAAAATACAAGAAGGTGAAGATCTTGGTGAACGCATGGCCAATGCGTTTAAAGCCGGATTTAAAGCAGGTTATAAAAAGATCGCCATCATTGGAAGCGACCTTTATGATCTGAGCCCTGAAGACCTGGAAGTAGCCTTTAAGATGCTGCAAGCTAATGATTTTGTACTGGGGCCCGCCAGTGATGGAGGGTATTACTTTCTGGGAATGACCCATTTTATCGCGGACATTTTCAAAAATAAAGACTGGGGCACCTCTAGAGTGCTGGAGGACACCCTGGCCGATCTAAAAAATAAGAATGTTTATTTGCTCGAAACAAAGAATGATGTAGATGTCCTGGAAGACATTGCAAACGTTCCCGTTTTTCAGCCCTTTTTAAAAAATATACTATGACCCAAAAGCAATTAGATGAATCTACCGAGTTTCTGGAAAGTAAAGGATTTCTCGCTCCAGAAATTGGTATAGTACTCGGAACCGGTCTTGGAAAGCTGGTAGACAAAATTAAAGACCCGGTAGTAGCCCATTATCATAATATTCCCTTCTTTCCACTAGCCACCGTAGAATTTCATACCGGAAAATTGATCTATGGCACTTTGGAGGGAAAGAAAGTGGTAGTAATGCAGGGACGTTTCCACCTGTATGAAGGTTATGAGTTCTATGATGTGACATACCCCATTCGGGTTATGAAACAATTGGGGATCACTCAACTTTTTGTTTCCAATGCAGCCGGCGCCATTAATCTCAATTTCAAGAAAGGGGATATTATGTTGATTGAAGATCATATCAACTTGCAGGGAGGCTCTCCTCTGGCATTTAAGAATGTCGCCGCATTTGGCGATCGGTTTGTGGATATGAGCCAACCTTATGATGTGGAAATGTGCAAGACGATAGAGAAAATTGCGGAGCAACAAAATATATCGCTTAAAAAAGGTGTATACGTTGCCGTCGTTGGTCCACAGCTCGAAACCAAAGCCGAATATCGGATGTTAAATACCCTTGGAGCCGATGCTGTAGGAATGAGTACGGTACCGGAAGTAATTATTGCCAATCATTTACGACTACCCGTTATAGCAGTATCTGTTTTAACGGATGAATGTGACCCGGACAACCTGAAACCTATAAATATTTCAGAAATTATAGAGGTTGCCGAAAAAACAGAACCCAAAATGATTACATTATTCACAGAACTAATAAAAACCCTATGAGCTATTTAGAAGCAACCAATGATCTGTACAAGCAAGCAGCCCTTACCCCGGATGTTGGCCTATGTTGTACTACTAACCCAGTATGGCAATTACCGGGCCTTTCTATTCCTACCATCATGCAGGAAATGAACTACGGCTGCGGCAGCACCGTATCCGCTTCAGACCTTGTGAATAATCCTAAAGTGTTGTACGTAGGTGTAGGCGGAGGGATGGAACTACTTCAATTTGCTTATTTCTCCCGTCAAAAAGGTAGCGTTATTGGGGTAGATGTAGTTGATGAGATGCTGGAGGCTTCCGGAAAGAATTTTAAGATCGCTGAAGAAGAAAACCCATGGTTTAAAAGCGAATTCGTACAACTTAAAAAAGGAAGCGCCCTGGAATTACCTATTGAGAGCGAAAGCATTGATGTAGCTGCCCAAAACTGCCTCTTTAATATTTTTAAGGCCGAGGATCTGAAAAAAGCGGTAGCAGAAATGTACAGGGTACTAAAACCTCATGGCCGTTTGGTAATGAGCGATCCTGTTTGTGAACAACCCATGAATGATGTGCTTAGAAATGACGACCGCTTACGAGCCCTTTGCTTAAGCGGTAGTATTCCCATTTCAGATTACATAAAAGTACTGACCGATGTAGGGTTTGGGACCATTGAAGTACGGGCAAGAAAATCGTATCGGGTGTTATCGCCCAACCACTACCCAACGGAAGAACTCATCCATATTGAGTCTATCGAAATTGCAGCCATCAAAGACCCCATGCCGGAAGACGGCCCTTGTGTTTTCACAGGTAAAACAGCCATATATTATGGTGGAGAACCCTATCTGGATGATAAAAAAGGTCATGTGCTGATACAAAACCAGCCACTGGCGATATGTGATAAGACCGCAGCAGCCCTGGCAAAGGTCTCGGATGAGATCCATATCTCAGAGAGCACCTGGCATTATGACGGCGGTGGTTGTTGTTGATCTGCTGCAGCCCACCCATGTGTTTTATAAGTAATTTGGGATCATGAGCTGTAAGGAAGGAAGGTTTTATACTACCAACCCGGTATGCAAGTTACCGATAGTATGAAATACATTTTAGCACTTTTAATCTGGTGGGGTACATCTCCGGTCCTTCCTGAGGGAACAGCACCTGCACCAGAGCATGCAGCCTGGAATACTCTTTTAAAAGAGTTTGTAAATAAGAAGGGCGATGTAGCCTATGCCCGGTTTAAGACCAAAGAAAAGGAGTTAAACGACTATCTGGACCACCTTGGTGAGAATGCTCCGGCCACCAACTGGTCTCATAACGAAACCCTGGCATACTATATCAATATGTATAATGCTGCTACAGTAGCCCTGATACTGGAGAACTATCCTATTAAAAGCATCAAGGACATTTGGCGGCCATGGGGCCAGAACCGGGTAAAAGTGGGTGATAAAACCCTCTCTCTGGGTGATATTGAACATAAGATCCTTAGAAAGATGAATGAACCACGTATTCATTTTGCTATCAATTGCGCTTCCTATTCCTGTCCGAAACTTCTAAACGAAGCATATACCCCGGACAAAATGGAAAAACAACTGCAAGCGGCCACTTTCAACTTTATTAATGACACAAGTAAAAATAAAATCACTGAGAATAGCCTGGAATTATCTGCTATTTTTAAATGGTATAAGGGCGATTTCACGGAAAAAAGAAGTCTGATCACCTATCTTCAACCCTATACAAAGATGTCTCTGAAGGAAGATGCCAAGATCTCTTATTTATCCTATGACTGGCAACTCAATGAAAGAAAATAAACTGCCTAAGATCAGTATCATCATTCCGGTATTGAATGAAGAAGAGGCGCTAGACACTTTATTGCCTTATCTACAAACCAAGGCCGCTAATTACAATCAGCTGGAAGTTATTGTGTCTGACGGTGGAAGCAGTGATAATACAATTTCAATTGCAAAGAAATTCGGTGCCTCCTGGTTAAGTGCTACAAGAGGAAGAGCCAGCCAGATGAATGCAGGTGCCAAAAAAGCCAACGGTCAAATTTTGTATTTTCTCCATGCAGATTCACTTCCCCCAAAACACTTCGACCAAATTATCGTTAGTGCAATAACCTCAGGGATACCCGCGGGCTGTTTTCGATTGATATTTAATATGGATACCCGCGGGCTGTTTTCGATTGAAATTTAATGTCCCCAATAGATTCCTGGCTTTTTTTGCATGGTTCTCACGTTTTAATTTTACAGTGTGTCGTGGAGGCGATCAATCCCTTTTTATATCCCAAAGCTTGTTTACTTCTTTAGGTGGTTTTGATGAGGAGTACAAGATCTATGAAGACAATGAATTTATAGGGCGAATCTACCGCAAGGCTACCTTTAAGGTGCTACCGCAAGAAGTGATCACTTCTGCCCGGAAATATGAGGATAACGGAACAGTACGGCTGCAATACCATTTTACTATGGTACACCTTAAAAAATTTGCCGGAGCTACACCAGGATCACTATACGCCTATTACCACAAACATATACGGTAATATTTATTACAATTTATTATCGACTTTCAAAATCTGCCAGGATTCCTTCGGAGATCCACTTGGCGAGGGCCTGCCGATTGTCTGGATCTAAGATTCGGCGCTGGTCCTTCTTACTCTTTAAATTTCCGATCTCGATATAAGCCATAGCAGGCAAGGTGTTTTTTACCAGGTATAAATTACTTCGGTCAGAGAAGGTACCTGTGTATTCTCTGTTAGGCTGATATTCCTTGTATTTTGCCAGGAAGGTATTGTGAATGTTCTCCGCCAGCCGTTTCCCATTCTTACTCTTTTTATGGTGATAAAAAAAGACATCAATATTCTGTCCTTTAGTGCGGCTGTCTACATGGGTAACCAGTAAACGTTGGTAGCTGCCCTTATTTTCAAGATATAGTTCATTTACTGCTTCTACCCGCTGTTTTAATCGGTCTAATTGTTTCAGCGGGATCTCCTGTTCCGGATATACCACCTCATCCCTATCTATTTCCAGGGCTCTTTTATTACGGATCCCATCGTTTTCATCCCTTACAATAATATAGACCATAGCACCATGCGCCAGCAACTCTTTGGCCAGGCGAAGGGTTACATCATAGGCGTATTCGTCTTCGGCAATGGTGACATCTCTATACGTCTCTACAGCACCCGGATCCGGACCTCCATGGCCGGAGATCAAATAATATATGGCACCAGATAGTTGGTCACTTTTATTCACCACCAACGCCTCTTCATCGCCAAAAATAGCATAGCGTTTTCCTTCTTCCTCTGATAGGCCAACCTCATTGAGATCTGTTTCTATCTCAGAAGACAAAACAGCATCTTCAACCTTCGGGAGTAGGTAAACAGTTCCCTCGTAAAGGTGTTGTCCTTCTCGAAGATTCTCTTTATTTAACACGACAAAATCCTGATAATGATCTGTTGGGTCCATCCCCTGTTTACGAAGCAGGGAAAAGATTCCGTCGCCCTTTTCCGCTACCACCAATGCCAAACTATCCTGACCAAAGGTTGGAGCAGTAAAGAAAAGTCCAATTAGAAAAGTACAAACTATGCGACTCATGACCTCGAATGAATTTTAGCATCAAAGATTAATAAAAAGGGAATCAAATTCAATGCCAGTAGTTTAATAGACTTTATAAAATGCTTTGATAATCTCTTGTGCGGGCTTATTCTGAGGCGTAAAGCGGTTGTCTGAAGGCCCACCCGACTTTTCATGATTAATAAACCATTTCCAAACAAATCCGCCGGCAAACCATTCTTCATCCCAGAAAGATTCAAAGATCGCTTTCTTGGCATTTACCTGCCCATCCATGTTTACTCCCTCCTCACTCCTATCTACCAACCATGGTTTCTTTGCGGTATAATCCATACTTCGATACCCGAATTCAGTAAAAAGTACCGGTTTATTCACTTTTTTAGACAGTTCAGAAATCTTCCCTTTCCATGGTTTCCAGCCTTCTTTTAATTCCTCTACCGAAGGTGTTTGTGCCTCCGATAAAGGAAAATAGGCATCAATACCTATGAAATCCAGGGACGCCCAAAAAGGGGTGCGATCAAATTCATCCCAGTTAGCCGCATAGGTAAGTTTCCCCTTGTACTCTTTGCGAATCTTGCCTATAAGCTGCTTCCAAAACTCGGGCCTGTTAACAACAAACTGTTCTAGTTCAGTGCCAATACAAAAGATCTCTGCCTTAGATTCTTCCGCCAAAACGGCATAGGTAAGGATAAATTCCTCGTATGATCTTTCCAGTTCCTGCCATGCCTCCTCAGATTCCATTTTCAAACCTCCCGTAAAGACTCCGCGCCAGATCCAGATCTGAGGTTTTACCATCACCTTTATCTTGTTCTTATGCAGTACTTCTATGTATTGTTTGGCACCCATCCTGGTTTCCCCATACCACTGGCGATCTGTATTATGAATGATCTCCGAAGAATTCAATTCTCGAATAAATCCGAAAGGCATCACCGCAGCGTGGTCTGCATTAACATCCTTAATGGGATTGACATTGCTCTGAGTCACCTGGTCCCTGGAAGCAACAAAACTAACGCCCTTGATCTTCCCAACGAATTGACTGCTACAGGAAAGTTGCAGAAAACAAAAAAGAAAAAGAATCCCCTGCTTCATGTCTAATTAATTGATTTCTACCAAAATTACAATTTTTTAAAGTTCACAAAATCATAAAAGGCTGTTAAGTTCTTATATTTAAACCGACTGAAACCTCAGAAACTATCCCATTTAATGGAAACCATCGTAATTATTGGTAATGGCATCTCCGGAGTAACAGCCGCGCGGCACATTCGAAAATTATCAGATAAACGCATCATCATCATCTCAGCTGAGAGCGAATATTTCTTTTCTCGCACTGCCTTGATGTATGTCTATATGGGGCATATGAAATTTGAACATACCCAACCCTATGAGAATTGGTTCTGGAAAAAGAATCGTATAGAGCTTGTGCATGGGTATGTAACGGAGGTTGATCACAAGAAAAAACAACTTCTCCTAAAAGACAAAGATACCGTAGCCTATGACAAATTGATCATCGCTACCGGTTCTAAACCCAATAGGTTCGGATGGCCTGGACAAGACCTGAAAGGGGTTCAGGGATTATATTCCAAACAAGAGTTAGAACAGTTAGAAAAAGATGCTCCTGATAAAAAAACCTGCAATAGAGCTGTGATCGTTGGAGGTGGTCTTATAGGGATAGAACTTGCTGAAATGCTCAGGAGCAGGGATATCCCTGTTACCTTCCTTGTGCGTGAAAGTAGTTTTTGGAATGGGGTACTTCCGGAAGGAGAATCTCAAATGATCAATGAACATATCCGTGAACATCATATAGACCTGAGGCTTAGTACCAACCTGGTAGAGATCTTGGCTGACGAAAATGGAAGAGCAAGAGCTGTGGTGACCGATACCGGAGATACCATAGAATGTAACCTGGTAGGACTTACGGCCGGCGTAACACCAAATGTTGATTTCTTAAAGGGATCTGGGATAGAACTGGGAAGAGGGGTTAAGGTAAATCAGTTTTTGGAGACCAACATCCACGATATCTACGGTATTGGAGATTGCGCAGAACAACATGAGGCCATAGGTAACAGAAGACCTATTGAGGCAGTGTGGTATACAGGCAGAATGATGGGTGAAACCGTAGCCCAGACCATTTGTGGTAATAAGATAGCCTATAAACCGGGGCATTGGTTTAATTCTGCCAAATTCCTGGACATTGAATACCAGACCTATGGATGGGTCTTTAGCGATAATGGCCGTAAGGATTACGAAGAACATTTCCATTGGAGACATCCAAAAGAAAAGATCTGTATCACTATTTCATATCATAAGCAGAGCAAAATATTTCTTGGCATCAACACCTTTGGGATCAGAATGCGACATGAGATCTTTGATCAATGGCTCACCGAAGAACGCAGTGTGGATCATGTGATGGAATATCTGAAGGATGCTAATTTTGACCCCGAATTCTATGCTAAGTATGAAGGTGCAATTGTTAAAAGTTACAATCAACAATTCGGAACAACTATTCAACCTAAAAAGAAAAGTTGGAAACGAATTTTTATAAAAGCCTAACCCGGGAGAAACTGATGAAAACAATAAAGAACATTGGCCTTGTTATTTTCCTGATAGGTTTGGGGATCTTTACCGCTCTTCCGCTGATCGGCACCTTTTCCTTATCTCAACTAGATTTCGATCAACTGGTATTAGACAATAGAATTAAAAGTGAGCTTTTTATATCCGCCGTTGAACAAGGTGTCGTTGGGAAACAATTCGAAGGCATGCAATCACTTTCGCCTGTGGTGGCAAATGCCCTGGATGAAGCAAATACCCAGCATCGTAAAAACAAGGAATACAAAAAGGTAATCTATATCAAGTCGCATGATATGGCTGCCATGATGGGTAAAAGGGCAGGAACAGGGTTTATTGCAGAAAACAAAGGCCTTATGTGGTTCTTAACATTTGGGCTAGGGATCCTTGGTGCGCTGCTATACATTCTTCCCAATGTAGTTCTGTTAGGAAAAAAAGGCATCAAGAACGATGGGATCTACCTGGAGAATGCCACAAACCGTGGCTGGATAGCCTGGATGGTGTTTGTTTTCCTTGTCTCCTTTTACCTACTACTTTATTTCAGGCCACAATTTGCCGTGAACTGGACCTACCTTGTAGATCCGATTAGCATGAACATTAGTGGCAATATGGCAGGTCATTGGTTTGTCTATGGTTTTATGTATTGTGTGGTCATGACCGTAATGGCAGTGAGGATGTATATAAAATACAGGCATAATGTTTACCAGATGGTGCGAACCACTTCGGTTTTGTTCTTCCAGATCGTTTTTGCCTTTCTTATCCCTGAGATCATGGTACGCCTGCAAATGCCATATTATGACTTTAAGAATGCCTTTCCGCTCGACTATGATTTCTTTTTCCAATGGAATTTGCGTTCGCTGATAGATAGTGGAGGTATTGGTCTCTTTATTTTGGTTTGGGGTACGGTACTTACCCTGGTCATTGTCCCCGTTATGGTCTATTTCTTCGGGAAACGCTGGTATTGTTCCTGGGTTTGCGGTTGCGGAGGATTGGCAGAGACCCTGGGAGATCCATACAGACAACACTCTAGCAAGACGCTATTTTCCTGGAAGGTTGAACGTTGGCTTGTACATGGAGTATTGGTTTTTGCTGTTGGAATGACCTTAATGACACTTTATAGTTTCTTTTCGGAAACAGGTACGGTTCTGGGTATCAAAACTGCCAGTGTACAAAATACCTATAGCCTTCTTATAGGTTCCATCTTTGCCGGGGTTATTGGCACCGGGTTTTATCCTATTTTCGGCAACCGTGTATGGTGCCGCTTTGGTTGTCCTTTGGCTGCCTATTTAGGTTTTGTACAGCGTTTTAAATCCAGGTTTAGGATTACTACCAATGGCGGACAGTGTATCTCATGTGGAAATTGTTCTACGTATTGTGAACAAGGGATCGATGTTCGTGCCTATGCTCAAAAGGGAGAGAATATCATCCGCTCTAGTTGCGTTGGCTGTGGCATTTGTTCCGCAGTTTGTCCCAGAGGAGTACTCAAACTAGAAAATGGACCAGAAAAAGGGCGAATCAATCCCACAGAGATCCTACTTGGGAACGATGTAGATTTAATGCATCTTGTCAATGATAAGTAAAAGGGGAACCCTATTTTTGTGCGCAAATAGCGCGTCTTAATTTGACATACGCTGAGTATAACTACATGAAGGAGATCCTCGTTATTATTCCCGCTTACAACGAAGCCCAATCCATAGGACAGGTCATTTCTGAAATCCCCGACCTTGTCTCTGAGATCATTGTTGTTAATAATAATTCAACAGATAATACAGCAGCTGTTGCATCTGCTGCCGGGGCCACTGTCCTGTTTGAAGAACGGATGGGCTACGGATATGCCTGCCTCAAGGGAATTAATTATGCAGACAAACGATCCAAAACACCCCAAATCATCGTATTTATGGACGGAGATTACTCCGACTTTCCGGAAGACCTTCACAAAGTAATAGAGCCGATATTGGCTGGAGAAGCAGATTTTGTGATTGGTGCAAGGGACAAGGCATTGAGAGAAGAGGGATCCATGACACCTCAACAGGTGTTCGGGAATTGGCTGGCTACCTTTTTAATGAAGTTGTTGTTTAAGGCAAAATTCTCAGATCTGGGACCGTTTAGAGCCATCCGATATGAGCAGCTGATAGCCTTAGAAATGGAGGATAAGACCTATGGGTGGACGGTAGAGATGCAGTTGAAAGTACTGAAGAAAAAAATAGCATATACCGAAGTACCAGTGCGTTACAAAAAAAGAATTGGCATCTCAAAGGTCTCAGGTACCGTAAAAGGTAGTATCTTTGCCGGCATAAAAATCCTGGGGTGGATATTTAAATACAGTTTAAAATAACATGGGTCTAACAATTGCTTACATCATCATCGGAATTTACAGCTTGGCGCTGTTATTGATTTTCTTTTACAGCCTTGCGCAATTAAATTTATTGCTCAACTATCTTGGGTTTAAAAAGAATCAGGCTGTCGCGCCTAAATTCAATTTATTGGATCCAAAGGAAATACCAATGGTAACCATTCAACTTCCTATATACAATGAGGAATATGTAATGGAACGATTACTAGATAATATTGCTAAAATTGCCTATCCAAAAAGTAAGCTGGAAATACAAGTGTTAGATGATTCCACAGATGATTCCATTATTGATACAGCAAAAAGAATAGCCGATCTTCAGGAAACAGGCCTCGATATTCAGCATATCCGCAGAGAGAACAGACAAGGGTTTAAAGCGGGAGCACTTAAAGAAGGTTTGAAGATCGCGAAAGGTGATTTTATTGCCATCTTTGATGCCGATTTTCTTCCGGATCCAGATTGGTTAAAGAAGACCGTTATCTATTTTAAAGACGAAGAAATTGGTGTGGTTCAAACCCGTTGGGGTCATATCAACCGAGATTATTCTATTTTAACAAGGATACAGGCATTTGCACTTGATGCACATTTTACCCTTGAACAAGTAGGTAGAAATGCCAAAGGTCACTTTATCAATTTTAATGGTACTGCCGGGATCTGGAGAAAGGAATGTATCATAGACGCCGGCAACTGGGAAGGAGATACCCTGACAGAGGACCTCGACTTAAGCTACCGCGCTCAATTGAAGGACTGGAAATTTAAATATCTTGAGGATGTTGAAACACCTGCAGAATTACCGGTGGTAATTAGTGCTGCGCGTTCTCAACAATTTAGATGGAATAAAGGTGGTGCTGAAAATTTTAGAAAGACCGTTGTTAATCTTGTCAGTGCCAAGAATATTCCGTTTAAGACCAAGTTCCATGGAGTTATGCACTTACTGAACAGTTCAATGTTCTTATTTGTTTTCCTTGTGGCAGTTTTAAGTATCCCAATGTTGTACATTAAAAATAGTTACGGACATCTTGGATGGATCTTTGAAGCTACCAGCTTTTTTATTCTCTCTACGATCATCCTATTTATATGTTATTGGTTTACATACAAAAGCATTCAGGGCAGTGGAATAGATCACTTTGTAGATTATATAAAACTGTTCTTTACATTCTTCTCTGTGGCTCTTGGTTTTTCATTGCACAACACCGTAGCCGTAATAGAAGGACATATGGGGAAACGCAGCGAATTTGTACGTACCCCCAAGTTTAATATCAATAATCTTACGGATAGCTGGAAGGGAAATAAATACCTCACTACCAAATTATCACCCAATATGATCCTGGAATTTGGTCTTATGGTCTACTTTTTGTTTGGTATGTACAGTGCTATTCCATTGAATGATTTTGGTTTGTTCCCCTTTCATTTTATGTTGTTCCTTGGTTTTGGGTTTGTCTTTTTTAAATCTCTGACCTCGAAAGTGTAAGGACTGTAAATAACAATTTGTTAGCCCCCAATTAATAATTGCTCAGCGCCTCCTGAATTATCATGAGGCGCTTTGTTTTATTATATATATTCCTCAATTTTTCGGTTATTTGTAGAAACTATCAGGATACCACCTTATGCCCAACGCGGTACTTACCTATTGGAAACTTCACAAGGTTGCTATCCTTCTCTCATTGCTCTGTGGCGTTTTTTATTACACCTTTGCGCACCATTTAGAAAGAACGGACTTCACCAGGCTGTCAGTTCTCTATGCGGCCCTCTTTTTTCTATGCTATAAGCTTATTCAATTCGAAAAATGGAACTTTAAGCTCTTGCTGGGTCTGGGCATACTTTTCCGCCTTATCTTCCTTATGGCCATTCCTAATCTTTCACAAGATTTTTACCGCTTTATTTGGGACGGTCAATTAGTGATCATGGGTGAGAATCCATACCTGTATTTCCCAAAAGAGATCCTTGAAAAAGGTGAGCTGATCATTCCACAGGCCCAATTATTGGTTGAAAAAATGGAGTCACTTAGCGCCAGTAATTACAGTAATTACCCCCCTTTTAGCCAAGTTCTGTTCGGGATATGCGTGTGGCTTGGGGGACAAAAAATAGTGGGTGGACTAATAGCTATGCGCCTACTTTTACTGGGCGCTGATATTGGAATTTTCTATTTTGGCCGTAAACTATTAAAACACCTAAATAAGTCTCCTCATCTTATTTTTTGGTATTTCCTAAATCCCTTGGTCATTATTGAATTGAGTGGAAATCTGCATTTTGAAGGGGTCATGCTTTTTTTCCTTCTCTGGGCCATTTATTTACTTACAATAAACAAATGGATAATAGCTGCCGTTCCTATGGCCCTATCTATTTCAATTAAACTGATCCCGCTAATGTTTCTACCTTTGTTTTTTAAAAGCCTGGGGCTTAAAAAAGGATTGGTATTTAATACTCTGGTGATCTCCGGAGTTTTGATAACATTGATACCTTTTTACGATCCCGTATTTGCTGCGCATTATTCCAATACACTTTCCTTGTGGTTCTCAAATTTTGAGTTCAATGCCAGCGTCTATAATGTAGTAAAGAGTCTTGGGTCGCAGTTAGATCTGAAACCATGGGAACTTATTAAGACCTATGGAAAGATCATTCCTTTTATCGTCATTGTCTGGGTGGGTCTGCTAAGTTTCTTTCGCAGTAATGAAAGACATAATGTACTCCTCACCTCAATGCTTATGATCTTAACGGTCTATTTATTTTTGTCCACAACCGTGCACCCTTGGTATATTATTTCTCTTGTGCTATTGTGTCTTTTCTCTGAATTCCGTTATCCATTAGTATGGTCTGCCACCGTAATTCTAAGCTATTCGGCATATGCCAATCCCGATTTCAATGAAGCTATATGGTTGTTGATCATTGAATATTTAACGGTAATTGGGTTTTTGGTCTATGAATTATTTAAACGACAAGGCATAAAATCATTAATTCCCAAAAATTAATGGCTTCATGGGGTTAGTTCAATATTATTTGTACATTTGAATTCATGAAAACGAATGCACACAGTTATACGAATCTTAGAATAGCCTCCAGGGCTACTTCTTTTGTGCCCACTCGTCGTCGCCCGTAAGGGTGCTCTTCTCTCATGGAAATAGGTGAGTCCATTTCCGCAACGATCCTTCAGTCATTTTTAGTTTACGATTAATTTTATAAGCAATGGACATTGTAATTGCTAACGAATCACACATTAAATACGCGAACATCATTAGCGAAACCATCTCCGAATCTGCCAAGGTAAGGGGGACAGGTATTGCCAAAAGAACGCCCGATTATATTATTAAAAGGCTGGTAAATGGCAATGCGGTCATAGCCCTGGATAAAGATAAGTTCGCAGGCTTTTGCTATATAGAAGTTTGGGGCCATCAGAAATTTGTGGCTAATTCCGGGCTTATTGTTCATCCCGATTATCGGAATCAGGGACTAGCAAAAAAAATTAAAAAGACCATCTTCGAACTGTCGCTTAAGAAATTTCCTGAAGCAAAGATCTTCGGCATCACAACGGGCTTGGCGGTAATGAAAATGAATTATGAACTGGGATATAAACCCGTGACTTTTTCGGAGCTAACAGTTGATCCAGATTTTTGGAAGGGTTGCCAGACCTGTAAGAACTTTGATATCCTCACAAGAACGGAACAGAAAATGTGTCTTTGTACAGGTATGCTATACGATCCTGCTCTTAAAGGAAAAGGACAAAAAAAGAAGGTAAATAGAAAGGCCTTTCAGCGATTGCAGAGTATAAAAGAACAACTCTTCCTTAAAAAGAAAAAATAACAACATGACCACATCAAATAAAAACAATAAGAAATTAGTTCTGGCGTATAGCGGTGGTCTGGACACTTCCTACTGTGCCTTGCATCTTTCAAAGGACCAGGGGTATGAAGTACATGCCGTAAGTGTAAACACCGGAGGTTTTGACGATATTGAGATACAAGACATTAAGAAGAAGGCTTTGCAACTAGGAGCACATTCATACACTTCCATAGACGCTATTCAATCCTTTTATAATACCGTAGTTAAATACCTCATCTTTGGAAACGTACTTCGTAACAATACCTATCCACTCAGTGTAAGCGCAGAGCGAATTGTACAGGCGTTAGAAATTGTAAAGTATGCACAAAAAATAGGTGCTAATGCAATTGCCCATGGTAGTACAGGCGCCGGGAATGATCAGGTGCGTTTTGATATGATCTTTCAGATCATTGCACCCGAAATTGAGATCATTACCCCTATCCGTGACAAACAACTATCCAGGGAAGCAGAGATCAGTTACCTTCAGGATCACGGCATATCCTATTCCTGGGAAAAAGCACAATATTCTATCAATAAGGGCCTTTGGGGAACCTCGGTTGGGGGTGTTGAAACCCTTACTTCCGAGAAAGGACTTCCCTCTGAAGCCTATCCCAGTCAACTAAATGCCCAGAAGGCTAAAGATGTAAAACTCTCATTTACTAGAGGTGAACTTACAGCAATAGATGGCGAGTCTGGCAATCCGGTGCAAAACATTCAAAAATTACAGGAATTAACGGCTTCATATGCCATTGGCCGGGATATTCATGTTGGGGATACTATCATTGGAATTAAAGGAAGAGTAGGATTTGAAGCTGCGGCACCGCTGGTTATCTTAAAAGCTCATCATCTTTTAGAAAAGCATACGCTGAGTAAATGGCAACAATTTCAAAAAGAACAATTAGGGAACTTCTATGGAATGCTCTTACATGAAGGCAATTATCTGGATGAAGTAATGAGGAACATTGAAGCCTTTCTGACCGATACTCAGAAAAATGTGAGTGGGGATGTATTTGTAACCCTCCACCCATACAGATTTGAACTCAATGGCATTAATTCCCAACATGATCTAATGGCAGCTTCCTTTGGAAGTTATGGGGAAATGAACAAAGCCTGGACGGCCAACGACGCAAAAGGATTCATCAAGATCCTGTCGAACCCGGCAAAAATAGCAACGAAGGTAAATAAACATCATGATTAAGATAGGTATTATAGGTGGTTCCGGTTATACCGGCGGTGAGCTGATCAGGCTATTATTAAATCATCCAAAAGTGGAGATCCAATTTGTGTTCAGTACCACTCGTGCAGGCACAAAAGTTTCAGCCACTCATACGGATCTTCTAGGACAAACACAATTGTTGTTCAGTGACGAGGTTGATCATGAAATAGACCTTGTCTTCTTGTGTTTAGGTCACGGAAACTCAACTAAATTTCTGCAAAAGCATCCCTTTTCAGAGACCACAAAGATCATTGACCTTAGTAATGATTTCAGATTAGAAGCAAGCAGTTCTCTTGGGGGCAGAAATTTTGTATATG
The DNA here is from genome assembly GCF_947258935.1 of uncultured Muriicola sp. Classification (GTDB taxonomy): domain Bacteria; phylum Bacteroidota; class Bacteroidia; order Flavobacteriales; family Flavobacteriaceae; genus Muriicola. Next base: position 9,827 of record NZ_CAMYKH010000034.1, on the reverse strand, counting down.
GCCTTCCTGAACTCAATAAAGATAGGATACAGAAGACCAAGTATATTGCAAATCCGGGATGTTTTGCCTCCGCTATTAAATTGGCTCTACTGCCCCTGGCTCAGGCAAAACTATTAGACTATGACGTCCATATCAATGCTACAACCGGCAGTACCGGTGCAGGAGTTGGCCTATCCCCTACCACCCATTTTAGCTGGCGCAATAACAATATGTCTCACTACAAAGCATTTACACACCAGCATTTAGGTGAGATCAACGAAAGTCTAATGCACTTGCAAAAAGATAAAGGGAAGCTATTATTCATTCCTAATCGGGGGAATTTTACCCGCGGTATTTGGGCTACTGCATATACCCATTTTAAAGGAAGTGAGAGCGAGGCAATCGACTTATATAAGGATTATTATAAGAAAGCGCCTTTTACACAACTCTCTGATGAACCTATTGCTTTAAAACAGGTGGTAAATACCAATCATTGCCACCTGCATGTAATAGTGCATGACGGAATGATCCTAATAGCTTCTGCAATAGACAACTTGCTCAAGGGGGCCAGTGGACAAGCAGTACAAAATATGAACCTAATGTTCGGTTTTCCTGAAATGGAAGGCCTGCAATTAAAGTCGGGGGTATATTAAACCCCTGTTTATAATTTATAAGAGAAAAATAATCAGTAGAATAAGCATATGAAAATAGCCATCATTGGAGCCGGAAACCTGGGAATATCTATCGCGAAAGGTATTTTACACAGCAATGGAGCAACTACCATGTACCTCACCAAAAGACATCCGGGAAATATCAAAGAATTTGAGAAATACGGTAATGTTACCGTCTCATCAGACAATTCTCTGGCAGTAAAACAATCGGATATTCTGATATTTTCTGTACAACCCGGGCATTTTGAAGCAATTTTAAATGAGGTAAAGGAGCACCTCACAGAGAAACATGTCATTATTTCAACCATCACAGGATTCAGCATTGATAAGATCGAATCCATTATTGGGGAGAATACCTTTATCATTCGAAGTATGCCGAATACGGCGATTTCTGTTGGCAAGTCCATGACGTGTATATGCAGTAATAAAATGGGAACAAAACGCATAGATCTGGCAAAAGCCATTTTCAATAGAATGGGACATTCCATGGAAATCCCGGAAAGTCAGATGCAGGCTGCTACTGTAATTTGCGCCAGTGGTATCGCTTTTTGGATGCGACTTATCCGAGCCACCACTCAGGGAGCCATTCAGTTGGGATTTGATGCGAAAGAGGCACAAGAATTAGCTATGCATACCTGTAATGGCGCCGCGGCTTTATTGATAGAATCCGGGAATCATCCGGAAGAAGAAATAGATAGGGTTACAACACCAATGGGATGTACAATAGAAGGTTTAAATGAAATGGAACATCAGGGCTTAAGCTCTTCGCTGATCCGGGGAATTGTTACTTCATTTGAAAAGATCACTCAGATAAGAAAAGGTTAGTATGAAGCTCTTCGACGTATACCCATTATATGATATTACACCGGTTTCTGCCAAAGGAGTGATCCTGAAAGATGATAAAGGTCAGGAATTCCTTGATCTGTATGGGGGTCATGCTGTAATATCCATAGGTCATGGGCATCCTCATTATATAAAGCGTCTCAAAGATCAATTAGATCGTATAGGTTTTTATAGCAATGCCGTCCAAAATCCTTTGCAACAAGAGTTGGTCCAAAAACTAGGAAGCCTGTCGGGCTGCGATGATTATCAACTCTTTCTTTGTAATTCCGGGGCAGAGGCCAATGAGAATGCGCTTAAACTAGCTTCTTTTCACACAGGAAAATCGAGGGTAATCGCTTTTCATAATAGTTTTCATGGTCGCACCTCAGCAGCCGTAGCAACTACAGATAACCCTGCCATTAATGCTCCGATCAATAAACAGCAAAAGGTGACTTTTTTATCGTTCGAAGACACCCTTGGTTTAAAGCAAGAGTTAGAAAAAGATGATGTCTGCGCTGTGATCCTGGAAGCCATTCAAGGGGTTGGTGGTTTAGATGAACCTACTACCAAATTTTACCATGAGGTGGCTGAACTTTGTAAGGAACACCAGGTAGTCCTTATAGCAGATGAAGTTCAATCCGGTTTTGGAAGAAGCGGTAAATTCTTCGCCTTTCAACACCATGATATTGAGCCCGACATAATCTCTATAGCAAAAGGGATGGGGAACGGATTTCCTGTAGGGGGTATATTGATCCATCCAAAGATCAAAGCTTCTTACGGATTGCTGGGAACTACCTTTGGGGGTAACCATTTGGCGTGTGCTGCTACGCTGGCAGTATTGGAAGTTCTAGAACAAGAAGACCTTATTTCTAATGCCGGGGAACTTGGGTTCTATTTCAAGGAAATGGCAATGCAAATACCTCAGGTAAAACGAGTAAAAGGAAAAGGCCTGATGCTGGGACTCGAATTTGACTTTGAAGTGGCCCCTCTGCGAAAAAACCTCATTTATAAGCAGCGTATTTTCACGGGTGGTGCAAAAGATAAAAAAGTCTTGCGTATACTACCGGCGCTTAATATCAATAAAGCTCATATAAATAATTTTTTCCATGCTCTAAAACAGGAATTGCCATGAAGCATTACCTAAGTGTACAAGACATAGATTCTGCTGGGGAATGGATAGACCTAGCCGGAGAATTGAAGAAAGACCCTTTTAAATTTAAAGGATTAGGCGAGGGCAAGACCATCGGCCTATTGTTTTTTAATAACAGCTTACGTACCCGCCTAAGCACACAAAAGGCAGCTTTCCATTTGGGAATGCACTGTATGATCATGAATTTTAGCAGTGAAGGATGGGCCCTGGAATTTGAAGATGGAACTATCATGGATCAGGGGAAGGCAGAACATATTCGTGAAGCGGCTCAAGTGGTCTCTCAGTACTGCGATGTTTTGGGTGTACGGGCTTTTGCTTCCTTAACGAACAAGGAACAAGATGAAGCAGAGATTGTGTTGAACGGTTTTAAAAAGTATGCCTCTATTCCCATATTGAATATGGAAAGTGCAAAAGAACATCCTTTGCAGGCCCTGGCCGATCTGATAACCATTACAGAAAATACCAATAAGAAGAACCCTAAGGTAGTGTTGTCATGGGCGCCACACCCAAAGGCACTTCCTCATGCGGTGGCCAATTCCTTTGTGAAGATCATGAAACAGAATTCTCGGATCAATTTTAGCATCACCCATCCTAAAGGATACGAACTCAACCCCACAATTACTAAAGATGTACCAATAATTTATGATCAGGAGGAAGCCCTGGCGGAGGCCGACTTTGTATATGTTAAGAATTGGAGCAGTTATAGTTCTTATGGGAAGGTGCTGAGTACAGATCCGGAATGGATGATCACAAAGGAGAAGTTAGGAAATGCGCAGTTTATGCATTGTCTTCCTGTTCGGCGTAATGTAGTAGTAGAAGACGCAGTGCTTAACGGAAGCCAATCATTAGTAATGGAGCAAGCGAATAATAGAACTTATGCGGCTCAGGTAGCTCTATTCAAAATATTAAAAGGATTATGAAACCAATATTGTCTATTGTAAAAATAGGAGGAAACATCATTGAAAGTGAGAAAGAATTAGCTCGTTTTTTGATCCTCTTCTCTCAAATTAAAGGACCTAAGATCCTGGTGCACGGAGGTGGAAAAAAGGCTACGGCAATGGCTGATAAGTTAGGAATAAAGACTGCCATGGTGCAAGGAAGACGCATCACAGATAAGAAAAGTTTAGAAGTGGCTGTGATGACCTATGGGGGACTTTTAAATAAATCTATAGTAGCTTCCCTACAGGCTCTGAAATGCAATGCCATTGGCCTTAGTGGTGCCGATGCAGGGATCATTCAAGCAGTTAAACGACCGGTTGAATTAGTAGATTTTGGATTTGTTGGTGATATTGTATCGGTACATACGCAATCTCTTTTGATCTTTTTGCAAACCGGCCTGGTACCGGTTTTTTGTGCCTTATCTCATGATGGAAAAGGTCAATTGCTAAATACGAATGCAGATACCATTGCCTCTGAATTGGCCATTGCCCTGACTAAAGAATATACCACATCCTTGTACTACTGTTTTGAAAAACCAGGTGTATTAAGTGATATAAGCAGCGACAATTCTGTTATTTCACATATTAACAAACAGACCTATTTTAGTCTGTTAAAAGAACATACGATTGCCGGTGGTATGTTGCCAAAATTGGAAAATTGTTTTTATGCGCTAGACCATTCCGTCCATAAAGTATGTATCGGAAATTTACAAATGTTACTCCCTAATTCTTCTACCTATACAACCCTGACCCTATGAAGCAAGATGTAGCACAATTGACAAAAAATGCCATTTCATTATTGAAGGAACTAATAGCAACCCCTTCTTTTTCCTCAGAGGAAAATAATACCGCTCTGCTCATTGAAAAGTGGTTCACTACCCACGGTATCCAGTACAAAAGAGAGAAAAACAATGTGTATGCTTTTAATAAATACTTTGATAAAGCTAAGCCCACCTTACTTTTAAATTCGCACCACGACACTGTGCAACCAAATTCGGCTTATACCAAGGATCCGTTTTTACCACAGGAAGAGGATGGCAAACTATATGGCCTGGGCAGCAATGATGCGGGCGGTGCGTTGGTATCCTTGATCTCCACATTTACTTATTTTTATGATGAGAAGGACCTATCACATAACCTGATCATTGTAGCTTCTGCCGAGGAAGAGAGTTCTGGCCCTAATGGCCTTAATTCCATGCTAAAAATTCTACCTAAAATCTCGGTGGCCATTGTCGGTGAACCAACCCTGATGCAACTTGCAATCGCAGAAAAAGGACTGGTAGTCTTTGACGCTGAAGTAAAAGGCACCCCCTCCCATGCGGCACATCCTAATGAGAATAATGCTATATATAATTGTATTGATGTACTGCATTGGTTTAATAACTATAGTTTCCAAAAAGTATCTGAAGTTTTGGGAAAGGTAAAAGTAACCGTTACACAGATAAATGGCGGAAGCCAACATAACGTGGTCCCAGCTAAGGTAGATCTGGTCATTGACGTTAGAGTAAATGATTGTTATACCAACAAAGAGATCGTTGCTATTCTTCAAAAAGAAGCACCTTGTGAAGTAACCCCTCGCTCATTGCGATTAAACTCATCCTCCATACCTAAAGAACATCCTTTAGTGCAGTCAGGAATATCCCTTGGAAGAACAACCTATGGTTCACCAACATTATCAGATCAGGCGGCACTAAGTTGTCCCTCTTTAAAATTAGGTCCTGGCGACAGTACCCGTTCGCATAGTGCAGACGAATATATTTTTATATCTGAAATTGAAGAAGGTATCCAATTGTATATAAACTTACTACAAGGATTTCTAATTACGGAATAAGCTTATAAACCATCTAAAACAACACATCATGAAACTTTGGGAAAAAGGAATGAAAACGAATGAGAAGATAGATCGATTCACCGTGGGAAATGACAGGGAATTAGATCTTGTCCTTGCCGGGTATGATGTAAGAGCATCTAAGGCACACGCTAATATGTTATGCTCCATAGGATTGCTGACAAAAGAGGAAAATCTTGCATTGGTATCAACTTTGAACGAAATTCATGATTCTATCGAAAAAGGGGAGTTTACAATAGAAGATTCATTCGAGGATATGCATTCCAAAATTGAATTCCTGCTTATTCAAAAACTTGGAGATACCGGCAAAAAGATCCATACCGCACGTTCCAGAAATGATCAGGTACTGGTGGCAATGCAACTGTTCATAAAGGACGAACTACAAAGCGTAAAAAAACAAGTAAAGGAACTCTTTGAGGTCTTGCTTCAGTTGGCAGAAAAAAATAAAAAAGTGATCCTGCCGGGATATACCCATCTTCAGGTGGCCATGCCCTCTTCCTTTGGTCTGTGGTTTTCAGCCTATGCAGAGAGTCTTATTGATGATCTTATTTTTGTAGATGCCGCTTTTAAGATAGCAGATCAAAATCCATTAGGCAGTGCCGCAGGTTATGGAAGTTCTTTTCCAATAGATAGAGAAATGACCACGCGTGAACTAGATTTTAATACTCTTAAATACAATGTGGTTGCGGCACAAATGGGCCGAGGAAAAGTGGAAAAGGCGGCAGCTGTGGGAATGGCTAGCGTAGCTTCCACGCTTTCGAAATTGGCTATGGACATCTGTTTGTATATGAGTCAGAATTTCAATTTTATATCATTTCCGGACGATCTCACTACGGGAAGCAGTATAATGCCTCACAAAAAAAATCCGGATGTTTTTGAATTGGTGCGTGGCAAATGCAATGTAATTCAGGCCCTGCCAAATGAACTAACCCTATTACTCACCAATTTGCCCAGTGGATATCATAGAGATCTTCAAGTTACCAAGAATAGTTTACTTCCGGCTCTGCAAGAGTTAAAGGCCTGTTTAGATATTATGACCTTTAGTCTTCCAAAGGCAATGGTTCGGAAAGATATCCTTGAGGATCCCAAATACGACCTTTTATTTACCGTAGATGCCTTAAATGAATTAGTGCTTCAAGGGATTCCTTTCAGGGATGCCTATAAACAGATCGCCTTACAAGTGGAAGAAGGAAAATTTATGTTTGGGAAAGACGCCAAGCATACGCACCAGGGAAGTATAGGAAACCTTTGTTTACAAGAGATCCGGGATAAAATGAAGCTAATCTCCTAAAAGAACTAAGCTATCAACAGAGAATTACCTGCTGTCTGCTTATTGTATCATGCCTAAATTAATGACCTCCTGCGAGGTTAATGGACGCCAATGACCTCTGGGGAGATCCTTTTTTGTTAGGTTGGCAAAGATCACACGGTCTAATTTCACGACATCATATCCCAAATGTTCAAAAATACGCCGTACTATCCTGTTCTTCCCACTGTGTATTTTTACACCTACCTCTTTCTTTGGAGCATTGTTCAAATAACTTATCTCATCTACCTTGATGAGGCCGTCCTCCAACATAACCCCCGCCTGAATTCTATGAAGGTCATCTGTTTTTAAGTTTTTGTTGAGCTCTACATGATAGATCTTCCTCACACCATATCTGGGATGGGTTAGTTTCTTTGCCAGGTCACCATCATTGGTAAACAATAAAAGTCCGGTTGTATTCCTGTCTAAACGACCTACGGGGACCAACCTGGATTTGGTGGCATTAGAAATTAATTCCATGACCGTTCTTCTGCCTTTTTCATCCCTAGTGGTAGTAATAAAATTCTTAGGTTTATTTAGCAGAATATATTCCTTTTTCTCGGGATTGAGTAGTCGCCCATCGAAACGTACTTCATCTGTCCTACTTACTTTATGGCCCATTTCCGTTACCGGTTTTCCGTTTACGGTAACATTCCCTGCGGCAATATAGGTATCTGCTTCCCTTCTGGAACATACACCTGCATTGGCTACATATTTGTTTAGACGAATTAAGCCTGAATTTGAAGCAGGATTAGTTTCCCTATGTTTTTTAATTGGGGCATTCCCACGGGCATAGCTTTTCTTCCGGTAGTTTCCTGCACCTCGTCCCGAAGATTTACCTTCATCATTATAGTCAGATCTGCTCATGGATACTTTTTTTTCAAAGGTAGCAAAATGCTGTAAGCCATACTATCAACTTAGTGCTAACTGTTATAAAGGACCAGCAGGTACAGCTTGGAATTTATGTGATCATCGTTCTCAATATATTCTTAAATCGATGGTACGGCTAAGTTAATTAGGCTTCATCTCCTTTACAACTATATAGGGGAAGCAGTTTGCTATAATATCCTATTTAGAACAAGATCTACATTGATCAAAAGGATACTAAATACGCCCGCAATGATGATAAATTTTAAGATGTTGTGAAGCAAGACATAATGTTTCTTGGTTGAAGATCTCCACAATAGGATCAAAAAGAAGATCAATAAAACAATACTCGCAATAAAATACAAATACATATAACCCACATCAAAGGTTTTGATCAATAAGATGGCGGGAATCAAGGTTAGCACAACTAAGAGGGTAATATAAGCCTTTGCATATTTTGTACCATATAAGATTGGTATGGTCTTATAATTTAGCGCTATATCTCCCGCTATATTTTCCATGTCCTTGATCAACTCCCTTGCCAAAATAAGGAGGAAAAGGAACATTGCATGAACGAAGATCACTGTTTCAAAATTCTTGTAATACACAAACACTGCGAAAAAGGGGGTAATCGCCAGCAAGGCAGAAACTAAGTTTCCTACAAAAGCAATTTTTTTCATTTTATGTGAGTACAGCCAAATCCCAAAAATATAGCCGGAAAAAAAGAGAACAGCTTTGAAGGATACATAACTTGCAAAAAGAACCGCAAAAAAATTCAGTACAAAATAGGTGCTCAATTTGGTCTGTTGACTTACCAGGCGATCGAGCATGGTTTTTCGTGGCTTGTTTATCAGGTCTTTTTCTGAATCGTAAAAACTATTGATGATATAGCCACCTGCAATCACCAGGGAAGAGGCTAAAACGAGGACGAACAAGCTAAGATCGAATACCACCTTCCAAAGGGGGAGGTTAGGTGCCAGAATATATATGGACGCCAGGTATTGAGCAATGACGATCATCAATACATTGTACCCTCTTACAATGGAAAACAAACTCAGCAGCTTTAAAAGCAAGAGTTTGTTCTTTCTACTAAGCATTGTTGTTTAATTAGAAGTTGTATACCACTTCCAGGCGATATTCCTTTAGCGTATTCTTGGCCTTTTCAAGATCCTGAGTGAAGCCCAGAATATAGCCTCCGCCTCCGGAACCACATAATTTCAAATAATAGTCATTTGTTTCTATCCCTTGTTTCCACAGTTGGTGAAATTGCGGTGGGATCATGGGTTTAAAATGGTCCAAAACAACATGAGAAAGTTGTTTTATATTCCCAAATAAAGACTTTACATTACCTGTAAGAAAGTCTTCAACACAGGCATCTGTATGCTTTATAAACTCCTCTTTTAGCACAGTTCTGAATCCTTCATGCTTCATCTTTTCCATAAAGATCTGAACCATGGGAGCAGTTTCGCCAATAATTCCGCTATCTAAAAGGAATACTGCGCCTTTCCCATCTTTGTTTTGGGAAGGTATGCTGGTAGACTCAATATTATCCTGAGAGTTGATCAGAATGGGCAAGCTAAGGTAACTGTTCAAGGGATCCAATCCGGATGATTTTCCATGAAAAAAGGATTCCATTTTACCAAATATCATCTTTAAACTCAGTAGTTTTTCACGAGTAAGATTCTCCAAAATGGTAATCTTGTTCTTGGCATATTTGTCATAAATGGCAGCTACTAAGGCGCCACTACTACCAATACCGTATCCCTGTGGAATGGAGCTATCAAAATACATTCCTTTTTCAAGGTCGTTTCTAAGGGCATCAATATCAAATACCACAAGAGAAGGGTCCTCCTCCTGTATTTTTGCTAAATGTTCGGCAAATCTCTTGAGACTATCATTAGATCTCTTTCCTGCTTCAGACAAGGTTTTCTCAGTCTTTAAGGCACCTTTAAAGAAATTATATGGAATAGAGAGGCCTTTCGAATCTTTAATAATCCCGTATTCTCCGAAGAGAAGGATCTTAGAATAAAAGAGGGGTCCTTTCATAAGCTGTTTGCTGTTGCGCAAAATAAAAATAGTATTAAATTACGTACGATGGTCTTAAAGATCAGACTTTCTTAGATCCTCCGCCAACCTGGTCGCAAATATACTGCCCATTTTCACAATACACAACAAGCTCATTCTTAATAAATTGCAAAATTTTATCGGTATCTTTTTTAGGATATAAGAGATGAATGTTGGCGCC
>NZ_CAMYKH010000033.1 GCF_947258935.1 uncultured Muriicola sp. | reverse complement strand
TCCGCTATTTTTCCTATTTATTACGGCGCTTTATTCCGAATGGCGGATATTGAAAAGATATCCCTTTTTGGGGGAGAGATCGCAAGAGCTCCTTTAATTAGCTATACAACATCCATCGCCTTTGTTTTTATTGCCCTTATCACCCCTTTAATCTCCGGGATTTCAGATTATATGGGAAACAAGAAGCTGTTTATGCAATTCTTCTGTTACCTCGGAGGAATTTCATGTCTTGGCCTGTACTGGTTTTCACTAGAAAATATTGAGCTGGGATTGGTCTGTTATTTTTTTGGATTGGTAGGCTTTTGGGTGAGTTTTGCTATCTATAATTCTTACTTGCCAGATATTGCTTTTCCGGAGCAACAAGACCGTATAAGTGCCAAAGGATTTTCCCTGGGGTATATAGGAAGTGTAATACTGTTATTGATCAACCTGGCAATGGTCATGAAACCAGATTCATTTGGAATCAACGGGGAAGGGGCAGAGCTCATCGCCATGCGATATTCCTTTGCCTCAGTAGGTATCTGGTGGATCCTGTTTAGTCAATACACCTTTTACCACCTCCCCAAAGGAAACAAGCGAGTAGGTGAGCGGCACCATGTAGTACTGAATGGGTTTAAAGAGTTGAAAACGGTATGGCATCAACTTGGTGATGAAGTACGATTAAAAAGATATCTGGGAGCCTTTTTCGTTTATAGTATGGCCGTACAGACTATAATGCTTATTGCAGCCTATTTTGGAGAGGAAGAGATAAACTGGGGTTCGGATGGAGAACGAACAACAGGTCTTATTGTAAGCATTCTGGTCATTCAATTGGTGGCTATTATGGGTGCTACACTTACTGCCAGAGCCTCCGGCACTTTCGGCAATATAAAAACACTTGTAGTGGTCAATATCTTATGGGTGGTCATCTGTATCTACGCCTATTTTGTGACTACCCCAACCGAATTCTATATAGCCGCAGGTTGTGTGGGCGTTGTTATGGGGGGTATACAAGCCTTATCTCGTTCCACTTATTCCAAATTTCTTCCTAAAACCAAGGATACCGCTTCATTCTTTAGTTTCTATGACGTGGCTGAGAAGATTGGAATTGTTATAGGTACTTTTTTATATGGCATGGTAGCCCAATTTACCGGGAGTATGCGTAATGCCACTATATTCCTGGGATTGTTCTTTATCCTTGGCGCCATTCTCCTGCTTCGGGTAAACAAAAAGACCCCGGTATAGAGGTCCTTCTTTTTAGATAAGTTTTAAACTTATTTAACCCTTGGAAATATCCCCAGATCCTGAGGTTTTACTGTCTATTTTAGCTGGATTTCCTCTATAAGAAATATCACCAGATCCTGAGACCCGTGCTTTTAAAGATGTATTGGCGGTAACCTCAATATTGGCAGAGCCAGATACAATGGCGCTCACATTATTCGCGCTAAGCCCATAGGCATTTACATCTCCCGAGCCGGATATTTGCACTTCAAGATTATTTGTGCTCCCTTTTAGGTCCATATCACCGGATCCCGATACCTTTACTTCCAGGTCCTGAACTTCCAGATCCAGACTAAGATCTCCGGAGCCAGACATGCTGGTTTTAAAATCGGATGCTTTTAATACCGTCTTCCCTACAAGATCCCCTGATCCAGACATGGATACCGCATTTATTTCTTCAACCGGAATGGTAACAGATATTGTTCCAGACTTCCATGAAGAGGGTTGGAGGTTTACTCCCTTCTCAGGTTTTACTACAAGTTTTCCGTCTTTTACTTCAGTAATAATATACTCCAATAGGTTTTCTTCCCCTTTCATGATAATTGCCCCTTCGGCACCTTCAATAAGTTCAACATCGAACCAGCCAGAAACTGCAATAGATTCATAGTCTCCCGTAGCTCTCTCAATGGTGACAACCTTCCCATTGCCTTTGATCTTTTTTCCCCATTGGGCATAGCTCATAGAAGCAATACATAAGATAAATGTAAGTGTGATTATTTTTTTCATTGTTATGAGTTTTGTAGTTATTTTTTATTGAATGATATACTTCCGTAATCACTTGAGATGGATATCTGATTTCCGCTATTTGGCTTTCCGTAATATCCTTTGTAATAACGATCGCTCGATTTTTCCTTACTGATGGCAATTTCAAAATCATCTTTACCGCTTACGCCGGCATATTCTGTAGTGATCTCAAAATCAAAATAATAATTAGCGCTGTAGCCAATCTTAATACCTGTGTAATCTGTCCGTAAGTTTATATTTCCGGCATCTTCGGCCATCTTATTGATCCTGACCCCTCCATAATCCGCACTGATGTCTACGTTACCATGTACGGTTCCTAAGGAAACATTGATGTAGTCCCCGTTTCCTTCCACATTATCTACATCACCTACCTCCAGATTTCCATAATCACAGCTGTATTGAAGATTTTTCATTTCTTCAATCGTCGCATTAGTGTAGTCGGCATTGATTAAAAGATCACCTGCCTTTTCTATGGTAAATCCGGAGTAATCTGCCATGATCTTACCACTATTGATATATCCAATGTAAGATTTAGAGGTATAATCAAAGCTCAGATCATTATTCCGCCCACGTAATTCTCCAATTTGAAGTCGGCCATAGTCACAGCTTATTTTGGCATACCCATCTATTCTGTCCAGCGTAATATTTCCATAGTCATTATTGAGGTGAACGCTGTTTTTCACAGGGAGCTTAATGGTATAGTCTATCTGCATATTAACATTGTTATTACCCCAGTTCCAGCCCCAACCTTTGTCTTTGTTGAATTGAGTTTTAGCGGAGACCATAGAACTACTGGCATCAAATAGAACTGTAATTTCATCTAATTTTTTCTGCACTTTCTCTTCGTTATTTCCATTGGTCTTAATGACAACCTCAATAACCACCCTGTTCTCATTCCAGGAAGAGAGATTTACATTTCCGTAACTGTTGGAAACTTTTAACAAGGCATCTGCATTTACACTGTACTCCTTTTTAATTGTTTTTTCTTTAGTGTATTTTCCTTTTTGTGGGTCCCCATTGGCACTGAGTACCAAGGGCAATGTCCATAGTAATAGGACCGTGTATTTAAGTAATGCTGTTTTCATTTTGTTGATTTTTTAGATTTTTTATGATTTCTATCTGTATTAATACATCTTGCATTAGATCTATGCGAGTTTGAAAATTTTGGATCATTGAACGTAAAATGATGTTGTTGTTTCCACCTTTGAGCAGGTCTTGTTCTAATTTTTTATAATCGGATTCCAGGAGGGCTAACTGGCCTAAGGCATCCTCAATAATTTTTTCGGTTTCAGGTGATTTTTCACTCTCCAATTGTTTTACCTGTTGCTCAATAATGTTGGCAAAATAGAATTCTGAATTTGAGATCTCTGGTGAAATTTCTGCTATACGTTCTTTTTCGGTCTCAAGCCACAAGTTTTGCCCCAGGAAGAGGCCCATTACCACCAAAATGGAAGCAGCAATTGAAAGGGGTTTCCACCAGGAGACACCTCTTTTAGGTTCTACAGTGGTAGTATTTAATTTTTCAATAAAACGGGCTTTATGACCTGCCCGGGGTTCCTCCAGGTCAAAATAGGGTTTGGCCTTTTTAAATAATTCGTCTATGTTATCCTCTTTCATAATTTAGCAGGCATTAATTTTTTTCGTAAACTTTCTTTTGCTCTGGAAATTGTAGTTCGGCAATTCGCATAACTGATGTTCATTACACTACATATCTCCTCATAATCATACCCCTCTATTAAGTGTAAGGTCAGAGAAATTCTGTAGTTATCCTTGAGCAATTTCATGGTCTCCAAAACTCTTTGAGCCAATCGTTCTGTTTCATCATGAGTAGCTTCGGGTACATCATTATCACTGACCTTGTACAGAGTATCATTAAGTGTTACCTCATTTTTCTTTTGTTGCTTCCTGTAATGAAACAGGCTTTTATTGATCACAATTCTTTTTAACCAGGCCCCAAAAGCTACTTCTCCTTTAAATGTGTGCAATTTGGTAAAGGCATTTAAAAATGCTTCTTGCATCACATCTTCCGCTTCGGCATTATTCTTAACGATCCTTAAGGCAGTATTATACATGGCCTTATAGTATCTGTTATAGATCTCCAATTGTGCTCTTTGGTTCCCCTCTAAGCATAATTGCAACAGGGATTCGGTATGTTCTCCTACTTGGCTCAAAAAAGTATTCGATTTGTTATATAGATAGCTCAATTTAGTGATTGTTACAGTTTCTGATGAAAAATTATGGGCTTGGCACAGGAATTGTTTTTTAAGGTCACATGAAACCTATAAAAACCCTTAGAAAAGGGCTCTAAAAGGTGTTATTGTGTAAAAATTTGATTACAATTAAAAAATACTACTGTCTTTAAATGACAGAATGACGGATAAACGATCTATGGGAGACGCAAAAATTATACGATTTGACAATATGTCGTTACAAGATATCAACGAGGAATCTGAACTTATACCTTTATTAACACCCGAGGATGAGGAAGAAATGAAAAATGAGGTTTTACCAGAGACCCTTCCAATATTACCATTGCGAAATACTGTACTATTTCCCGGAGTTGTGATCCCTATCACTGCCGGAAGAGATAAGTCGATCAATTTGATCAAATATGCGAATAAAGGAGGTAAAACAATGGGCGTGGTTGCCCAAAAGGATGAGGATACGGAAGATCCGGGCGTAAAAGACATAAATACCTTGGGAACTGTAGCCAGGATCCTACGGGTATTACAGATGCCAGATGGGAATACAACAGTTATTATTCAAGGTAAAAAACGATTTGAAATTGCCGAGGTACTTACCGAAGACCCTTATATGACTGCTACTATCAGGGAAGTTAAAGAAGAAGAGATAGATCAAAAGGGAGAGGAATTCCTGGCAATCATAGATTCTATAAAAGAGATCGCATTACAGATCATTCGCGATAATCCAAATATTCCAAGTGAAGCTTCTTTTGCGATTAAGAATATCCAGAGCAATTCCTTCCTGATCAATTTTGTGTCGTCTAACCTAAATTTAAGTGTCAAGGAGAAACAAACCCTGCTCGAGATTAGTAATCTTAAGGATCGTGCACTGGCTACCTTGAAGCACATGAATGTTGAACTTCAGAAACTGGCCCTTCAAAAGGATATACAATCTAAGGTAAGATCGGATCTGGATCAACAGCAACGAGAATACTTCTTGCATCAGCAAATGAAGACCATTCAGGAAGAACTTGGAGGCGTTTCTTATGATGAGGAAATAGAGGAGATGCAGATAATTGCCAAGAAAAAGAAGTGGAACGACAAGGTTCGGGAACATTTTGAAAAAGAATTGGCCAAAATGAAACGCATGAATCCGCAAGTAGCGGAGTACAGCATTCAACGAAACTATCTGGATCTTTACCTGGAGTTGCCATGGGAAGAGTTCTCTAAGGATAAATTTGATCTGAAAAGAGCTCAGAAAATTCTTGATAGAGATCATTATGGATTGGAGGACGTAAAACAACGCATCATAGAATACTTAGCTGTCCTGAAATTAAGGAATGATATGAAATCGCCTATTTTATGTCTATACGGGCCTCCAGGGGTTGGTAAGACTTCTTTGGGAAAATCCGTTGCCGAGGCTTTGGGCAGGCAATATGTAAGGATATCCTTAGGTGGACTTAGAGATGAAGCAGAGATCCGGGGACATAGGAAAACGTATATAGGGGCAATGCCCGGAAGGATCATTCAAAGCGTAAAAAAAGCTGGTACGTCTAACCCTGTTTTTATCTTAGATGAGATAGACAAGCTTTCCAGTAGTTATCAGGGGGACCCTTCCTCTGCCATGTTGGAGGTGCTAGATCCCGAACAGAACAACGAATTTCATGATAATTTTCTTGAAATGGGATATGATCTGTCTAAAGTTATGTTCATAGCTACGGCAAATAATCTTTCCTCTATTCAACCTGCGCTACGCGACAGAATGGAGATCATCAATGTAACGGGCTATACCATAGAGGAAAAGGTGGAAATTGCCAAAAGACATCTGCTTCCAAAACAATTAAAAGAACACGGACTAACTGCAAAAAACCTAAGAGTTGGGAAAAGGCAGTTGGAAAAGATAGTTGAAGGGTATACCAGAGAATCCGGAGTGCGAGGCCTTGAGAAGCAAATTGCCAAAATGGTAAGGTATGCTGCAAAATCTATTGCAATTGAAGAGGAATACGAGATAAAAGTGAGCAATAAGATCATTGAAAAAGTGCTTGGACCTCCTCGCATGGAAAGAGACAAATATGAGAATAATGATATTGCAGGTGTTGTGACCGGACTGGCCTGGACAAGTGTTGGGGGCGATATTTTGTTTATTGAATCTATCTTATCCAAAGGAAAAGGTCAGCTCAATATTACCGGTAACCTCGGTAAGGTTATGAAAGAATCTGCTACCATTGCAATGGAGTATATTAAGTCGAACGCAGACACTTTCGGTATTGATCCCATGGTATTTAACCGCTACAATGTGCATATTCATGTCCCTGAAGGGGCAACACCAAAAGATGGACCCAGCGCGGGGATCACCATGCTCACCTCTCTGGTTTCGTTGTTTACACAGAAGAAAGTTAGGAAGAGTACGGCCATGACAGGGGAGATAACCTTACGAGGAAAGGTATTACCTGTTGGCGGGATCAAAGAGAAGATACTGGCTGCCAAACGAGCGCGTATCAAGGATATAATATTATGTGAAGACAATAGGAAGGATATCCTTGAGATCAAAGCAGAGTATTTAAAAGGACTTACTTTTCATTACGTAACAGATATGAGTGAGGTTATAGCACTAGCGGTTACCGATCAAAAGGTAAAAAATGCTAAAAAGCTTTGAAGCTACTCTTTAGATTCTACACTTAAATAGGGAAAGTGTATGGAAGACCAAACCAATACCATCATTCTCCGTAATTTTAAAGCATGAAAAATATAACCATCGCTATTGACGGACACTCATCTACGGGCAAGAGTACCATGGCGAAGCAATTGGCAAAAGCACTTGGTTATATTTATGTGGATACAGGAGCCATGTACAGGGCTGTAACCCTTTTTGCACTTCAAAAAGGATATATAGGGCCAAATGTTGATAAACTAGATCTTCTGATCCCCGATCTTCCATTGATCCATCTGGAGTTTAGACAGAATGACGCACTAGGGTATTCTGAAATTTTTCTGAATAAAGTGAATGTTGAAAATAAGATACGCACCCTTGAGGTTTCTCGTTTTGTAAGCCAGGTATCGGTGATCAAGGAAGTACGCCACAAATTGGTTATTCTGCAGAAGGAAATGGGTGTTAAAAAAGGATTGGTAATGGATGGCCGGGATATTGGAACCGTAGTCTTTCCTGATGCCGAACTCAAAATATTTATGACTGCTACTCCCGAAATCAGGGCTACCAGGCGCTATAAGGAATTGCTTGATAGAGGTGCGGATATAAGTTTTGAAGAAGTACTCGAAAATGTTCAGCAAAGAGATTATCTGGATTCTAACAGGGAGTTTTCACCATTGCGAAAAGCAGATGATGCAGTTGTTTTGGACAATAGTACAATGAGTCCTGAGCAGCAGTTCCAAAAAGCTATGTCATTAGCAGAGGATCGTATTAATACCCCATAAAAAAAGGCGCTTTTACAGCGCCTTTCACTTAGGGATCTTTTTATACTTTAGGAATTACAAGTACCTGATCTGGATGAATCATATCAGGATTCTTGAGAATATTGGTATTGGCAGAAAAAATTTGCTTGTATTTCATGGGATCTCCATAATAATGCTTGGCAATTTTACTAAGCGATTCTCCACGTTGTACAATATGCCTGTGATAAACACTGTCATCTGCTACTGTAATATTTGCTTTGATATCCGAAGGACGTTCTCCTCCAATCTCTTTTATTTTATCCCACAAAAGGTCTTTTTCATAAGCGGTTTTGGCTTCTCCTTTAATTTTTAAAACGCCATTTTCCTCACTTACTTTACCATCTTTGATACCTAGTTTTTCTCCCAGAGTTAACAATCCCTGGTATTTGTCTTTCGCACTCATTTATATAATTTTAAAAGGTTTATAATGTGACTTTAAAGATACGAAAACTACAAAGATTTAAGAGGCATAGCCATAATTTGTTATGATTTTCTTGGCAGCCTGGTTTTTAGGTTGTTTAAACAAGAATTAAATTGTATTTTTGCACACCTTTTTGGCAAGTATTTAAGAGAAAAAAGGGAAACAAAAAAATAAAAACAACTTTCATAGATGTTGCCATGCTCTTAAAGGTTTATGAAATACAAAATAATATCAGCAAATGGCTGAAAAGAAAACAACAACCGAGGAGACTCAGGTAGCTGAAGTAGCTCAGGAACAAAAAGTAGAGGCACCCAAACAAGATCCGAAAGAATTCTTAAAGAATTTTGATTGGGATAAGTATGAAGAGGGAATTGAGCGTGTAGACGAATCCAAATTAGAGGAATTCGAAAAATTAGTAGCCGCAAACTTCGTAGATACGGCAGATGAGGAAGTAGTTCAGGGAACTGTGACTTATATAACCGATCGCGAGGCAATCATTGACATCAATGCAAAATCTGAAGGGGTTATTTCCCTGAACGAATTTCGCTACAACCCCGGACTTAAAGTTGGGGACAAAGTAGAAGTTTTGATCGATATCCGCGAGGATAAAAGTGGACAATTGGTACTTTCTCACAGAAAAGCCCGTACCATACAGGCATGGGAAAGGGTAAATGCTGCTCATGACAAGGAGGAAGTAGTAACTGGTTTTGTAAAATGCAGAACCAAAGGAGGTATGATCGTTGACATATTTGGTATTGAAGCCTTCCTTCCGGGATCGCAGATAGATGTAAAACCAATTCGCGATTACGATCAATATGTTGGTAAGACCATGGAGTTTAAGGTGGTTAAGATCAATCACGAATTCAAGAACGTGGTAGTATCTCATAAAGCACTTATTGAGGCAGATATTGAAGAACAGAAAAAAGAGATCATCAGCCAGTTAGAAAAAGGACAGGTACTAGAAGGAGTTGTGAAAAACATAACTTCATACGGTGTCTTTATTGATCTTGGTGGCGTAGATGGACTAATCCATATCACTGATCTTTCCTGGAGTAGAATCAACCATCCAAATGAGGTGGTAGAGCTAGACCAAAAACTCAATGTGGTAATCCTAGATTTCGATGATAATAAATCCAGGATCCAATTAGGACTTAAGCAATTAGAGAAACATCCTTGGGAAGCCTTAGGCGATGAGTTTAAGATAGGGGACAAAGTTAAAGGGAAGGTTGTAGTCATTGCAGATTACGGTGCTTTCTTGGAAGTAGCAGAAGGAGTTGAAGGATTGATCCACGTTTCAGAAATGTCCTGGTCTACTCATTTAAGATCGGCACAAGATTTCGTGAAGGTAGGAGATGAATTAGAAGCTGTTGTCCTTACTCTTGATCGCGAGGATAGAAAAATGTCCCTGGGGATCAAACAACTTACGCCAGATCCATGGACAGACATTACGTCTAAATATCCTGTAAAATCTAAGCATAAAGGTATTGTAAGGAACTTTACCAACTTTGGAGTTTTTGTTGAACTGGAAGAAGGGATCGATGGTTTGATCTATATTTCGGATCTGTCATGGACTAAGAAGATCAAGCATCCATCCGAGTTTGTAGCCGTTGGCGACACCCTCGAAGTAGAAGTGCTGGAATTGGATGTAGATGGACGCAAGTTGAGTTTGGGTCACAAGCAAACAACAGATAACCCTTGGGATAAGTACGAAAAGGAATTTGCCCTGGGTACTGAGCACAAATCGGCTATTTCCGAAATCGTTGATAAAGGAGCGGTGATCGACTTTAACAAAGACATCACAGCCTTTGTTCCTCAACGACACATGGAGAAAGAAGATGGCAAGAAACTGGCTAAGGGAGAAGAAGCCCTTTTCAAGATCATTGAATTCAACAAAGAATTCAAAAGAGTTGTAGCCAGCCATACGGCAATTTTCAGAGAAGAAGAGCAACGCAACGTAAAAGCAGCCAAGAAAAAAGCTGCTACCTCAGCTGAGGAGTCTAAACCAACACTGGGAGACGCCAATGAGCAACTACAAGCGTTAAAAGACAAAATGGAAGCAGGCAAGAAGAAGAAGTAAGCTTTCGTGATGTTTTGAAATAAATAAAGAGAAGCCCCGTCCATTTGGTCGGGGCTTTTTTTTGATCTTCTATGATATTTGTCTTAATGGAATTGATGATATTTATTACGGTTCCTTTTTATTGAGTAGAAATCCCTATTTTTGCTATCAAATATGTTGGTAGCGCAAACCATGAGTCAAAAAGTACTTCTTTCCTCAAAAGAAATCCACATTATTTTACATCGCCTTGCTTGCCAACTTTTAGAAAACCACCTCGACTTTTCCAACACCGTTTTAATAGGAATACAACCCAGAGGTAGCTTTCTGGCGAACCGCTTAGCCAAGATCCTCAAAGAAGAGTACAAGGTTGCAGAAATAAAACTTGGTCTGCTAGACATCACTTTTTTTCGCGATGATTTTAGAAGGAGCGATAAACCCCTGGAGGCTAGTACAACCAACATTGATTTTCTGGTAGAAGGAAAAAATGTGGTATTAATAGATGATGTATTGTACACAGGTAGAAGCATCAGAGCGGCTTTAACAGCCATCCAATCATTCGGCCGACCACAAGAAATAGAATTGCTAACCCTTATAGACAGAAGGTTTAGCAGACATTTACCCATACAGCCAAATTATAGAGGAAGACAGGTAGATGCCATCAATAATGAAAAAGTAAAAGTTATGTGGGTAGAAAATGAAGGAAAGGACGTGGTTTATTTAGTAAACAAATAAAAGTATGTCGGTACTTAGTGTAAAACACCTTTTGGGAATTAAATATCTGAATGAAAAGGATATTCAGCTTATTTTCGAAACTGCCGATCAATTTAAAGAAGTTATCAATAGGTCCATCAAGAAAGTTCCTTCCCTCAGAGATATTACTATTGCCAACATATTTTTTGAGAGCAGTACTCGTACCAAACTAAGTTTTGAGTTGGCTGAAAAACGATTGTCTGCAGACGTCATCAATTTCTCCGCTTCCCAGTCATCCGTAAAAAAAGGAGAAACACTGATAGACACCGTCAACAATATTCTCTCTATGAAAGTAGATATGGTGGTGATGAGGCATCCAAATCCCGGCGCAGGTATATTTCTGGCAAAACATGTAAAAGCAGCCATTATAAATGCGGGAGATGGGGCTCATGAACATCCCACACAAGCTTTGTTAGATTCGTATTCCATCCGGGAGAAGTTGGGTGATGTAGCCGGAAAAAAAGTTGTGATCATAGGCGATATTTTGCATTCCAGGGTAGCATTGTCTAATATCTTTGCTTTAAAACTTCAGGGAGCGGAGGTGAAGGTCTGTGGACCAAAAACATTGATCCCTAAGTATATAGAAACCCTTGGAGTAGATGTGGAGCCAAATCTTCAAAAGGCCCTTGAATGGTGCGATGTGGCCAACATGCTTCGCGTACAGAACGAACGAATGGAGATGAGTTACTTTCCCTCCACACGGGAATACACACAACAATATGGGATTAACAGGCATATTCTTGATGGTCTAAAAAAGGAGATAGTCATAATGCACCCGGGCCCTATCAACAGAGGGGTGGAGATAACCAGTGATGTAGCCGACTCCTCCCAATCCATAATACTTCATCAGGTAGAAAACGGTGTGGCCATACGTATGGCCGTTATTTATTTATTAGCGTCACAAATAAAATAGTAGCCTATGATTTTTGAAAGAGAAGGTAATAGCACTATTGTTTATCAGGAAAACATCTCACTATTGAATTTTTTAGAGAATTTAAAGTCGGCCTACGATAAGCTCAAGAACGACCATATTATTGTGAACTTATTTTCATTCTCCAAGCTTAGTTCGGATGATATCCTTGAATTTCTGGAACTATCTAATATGCACAGAAAGGCCAAGAAATCTTTTGTTTTGGTGACCGATAAGGTAACTTATGATGAGATCCCGGATGAGATTAGCCTTGTCCCCACCATTCAGGAGGCAATGGATCTTATTGAGATGGAAGATATAGAAAGAGATCTGGAATTATAAAATATGCCATATCATTTTGCGCAAGTTAATATCGCCAGGGCACAATATAAGTTAGATGATCCGCGGATGGCCGATTTTGTGAATAATACCGAAAGGATCAATGTCTTGGCCGAAGAAAGTCCCGGTTTTATATGGAGATGGATAGAGGAACCATCAAATGAGATATATGAGGTTTTTGGTGATCCTGCCTTAATAGTCAATATGTCTTTATGGGAATCCAGGGAAACCTTAATGGCATTTACCTATCAAACGGCACATGTTTACATCTATAAAAGACGCAAAGAATGGTTTTCCAAGCTAAAAGACAGTCATATGGTATGCTGGTATACAAAAGAGCCTACTATCAGCCTAAAGGAAGCTAAAAAGAGATTAGATCATTTGAATGCCAAAGGCGAGACGGCTTATGCGTTTAGTTTTCGCTCCAATTTTACGATTGAGGAGGCCAAACAGTACTTATAAGAATTGATCATACGGTTATGAAACTTCATATTTTGGGATGTTATGCAGCAACCCCTTCCCTTATGGGTAACCCAACAGCCCAAATACTGGAGGTACGAGATCATTTGTTCTTGATAGATTGTGGAGAGGGTACTCAAGTTCAGTTGAGAAAGCATAAGATCAAATTTTCAAGGATCAACCATATATTTATCTCGCATCTTCACGGGGATCATTTTTTTGGTTTGCCCGGCCTTGTTGCAACTTTTCAGTTACTGGGACGAGAGAAAGAGCTACATATTTACGGTCCTTCGGGAATAAAAGAAGTTGTGTTAATGCTATTGCGGGTGGGGAACTCCTGGACCAGTTTCACTATTATCTTTCATGAGTTGGATGCCAAAGAGCCCATAGAGATCTTTGAGGATAACAAAGTCACGGTTTCAACCATCCCTTTATCTCATCGTATCTATACTAATGGATTTCTATTTCGGGAGAAATCAAAGGAACGGATCCTAAATACGGAGGCAGTAGCAGCATATAAAATAGACAAGGCCTATTTCAAGAATATCAAAAAAGGAAAAGATGTACTACTTGAGAATGGTGAAGAGATCTCAAATACGCTACTAACCTTAGACCCACCTAAACCCAAGAGCTACGCCTTTTGTAGTGATACGGCCTATGACCCGGGAATTTCAGAATGGATAAATGGGGTAGACGCATTGTATCATGAAGCAACTTTTCTTGCTTCAGAAGCTCATTTGGCTTCTAAAACTATGCACTCTACGGCAGAGGAGGCGGCAAAGATCGCAAAAGCGGCCCATGTAAAACTGCTTATCTTGGGTCATTTTTCTATCAGATATAAGAAGAAGGAAGAATTCATTAAGGAAGCTGTTCCTCATTTTGCTAACGTACAACTTGCAGAAGATGGTAAATTGGTGATTTTCTAAGAATAAAAAGAAGACTGCTATTTCCCTTTTTGTTAAGTTTTCACCAACTTTGTTTTACTGTGGAATAGTTTAGTAAGCTCATGAAAAAAGACCTGGGAAATCATCGGAAATCATATGAGAAAAGTGCCTTAATGGAGGACGCTATTTCAGATAACCCTATGGAGCTTTTTCAAAAATGGTTTTACGAGTTAGAAAAATCCGGTACCGTGGATGAGCTTAACACAATGACCATTTCTACCTTGGGATTGGATGGTTATCCAAAAGGCAGGATAGTACTATTAAAGCGTTTTACCTTTGAAGGGTTTATTTTTTACTCAAACTATGATAGTGAGAAGGGCAAGGCCATAGAACACTCCCCAAAGGTGTGTCTTTCATTCTTCTGGCCGGCTATGGAACGGCAGGTCATTATAAAAGGAACGGTATCAAAGATAGCCGGGAATATGTCTGACGGATATTTTGAATCGAGACCTACAGGTAGTAAATTAGGAGCAATAGTTTCCAATCAGAGTGAAGTAATCCCCTCAAGAGAAGTTTTGGAAAGTAGGTTGAAGGAATTGGAGAAGCAGTATGAAGACAAGGAAATACCTCGACCTTCTAATTGGGGAGGGTATTTGGTATCTCCTGTGTCTATTGAATTTTGGCAAGGCAGGCCCAATAGATTGCACGATAGGATCCGTTATACATTGGTAGAGGATTATAATTGGAAGATAGAAAGGTTGGCGCCTTAGTACAGATTCGCAGATGTAAACAATTTACATTTAGCTGGAGTGATAAGTCATTAATTTTAAAAGAAGGAAAGCATGAAACAGTTGATACTGGTAAGGCATGGTAAGTCTTCATGGAAGTATGGGGTTGAGGATAGGGACCGTCCTTTAAAAGAAATTGGCATACAAGACGCCCATAGAGTATCTCATCATTTTGGCACAGCTGAGGTTAAGATCGATGCGGTATATTCAAGTCCGGGCATTAGAGCACTACATACTTGTGTCATATTTTTAAGGAATCTCAAGATACCATATTCAGATTTTTCTCTTTCAAACGAGTTGTATGATTTTTCCGGGGAGGATGTTATGGATTTTGTAAGAAATTTATCAGATTCACAGCAAATAGTAATGATCTTTGGACATAATCATGCATTTACGGAAGTAGGGAATATATGGGGTGATGTTTATATAGATAATGTACCCACAACAGGATTGGTTCATCTCTCGTTCAACGTAACACGATGGAAGGATATCCAAAAAGGAAAAACAGAAAAGGTGGTTATTCCCAAAGAATTAAGGATATGATCAAAACAAAGAATCAGTATATCAATAGAGAAATCAGCTGGTTAAAATTTAATGACCGGGTGTTACAGGAAAGTGCTGATCAAAGAGTACCACTAATTGAAAGGCTCAGATTTCTTGGGATATTCTCAAATAACCTGGATGAATTCTTTAAAGTTCGTTACGCCACCGTGAAACGCATTGTGGAGGCAGGTAAATCTGGGAAAAGTGTTTTAGGAGGCGAAGTTGCAAAAGACTTATTGGAAGAGATCACAAAAATAGTGATAGAACAACAGACGCGCAGTTTAGAGATCCATACGGATATAGAAAAAGAGTTGGAGGCAGAAAATATCTTCCTTATCAACGAAGAAGAGGTTACGGAAGAACAGTCTAAATTCCTAAAAACCTATTTTTTGGAAAAGGTGAGTCCGCAGTTAATGACCATTATTCTGAATGACCTCACGGAATTTCCTATGCTTAAGGACTCTGCCGCTTATTTGGCGATAAAAATGGTCCTAAAAAGCGAAGATGCAAAAAGGCCTGCAGAACATATTAAAGAGAAGAGCTATGCCCTGATAGAAATTCCCAAAGGTATTGACAGATTTGTTGTACTTCCCAGGGAAGGAGAACGGTACTATATCATTATCCTGGATGATCTGATCCGATACTGCCTTGACAGTATTTTTCTCATGTTCGACTATACCTCTATTTCGGCACATATGATCAAAATTACCCGTGATGCCGAATTAGATATAGACAATGATCTCAGTAAGAGCTTTATAGAAAAGATTTCATCTAGTGTGGATAATCGAAAGATTAGTGATCCGGTTCGTTTTGTATATGACAAGAATATTGAAGAAGAAACGCTTGCATTTCTCACCGAAAAGATGGGGATAACGGATACAGATAGTGTTATTCCGGGTGGGCGTTACCACAATAGAAGAGATTATATGAGTTTTCCGAGCTTAGGTAAGGAAAAGCTGATGTATGAAAAAATAATGCCATTACCCATTAAAGGTGTTGAACCTGAGGGCAGCTTTTTAGGCCAAATCGCAGAGAAGGACTTTTTACAGTATACACCCTACCACAAATTTTCATATATCATTCGGTTTCTTCGTGAGGCCGCCTTAGATCCCAAAGTGAAGACCATCAAGATCACAGTGTACCGCCTTGCCGATAATTCTCAGGTTATCGCTTCCCTGATCAACGCGGCTAAGAATGGAAAGCAGGTTACCGTTCAGATCGAATTACGCGCCCGTTTCGATGAAACCGCAAATATTGGGTATGCAGAACAATTACAGGAAGAAGGGGTGAAATTGATCTTTGGAGTGCCCGGATTAAAGGTGCACAGTAAGATCTGTCTCATAGACAGAGAAGAAAACGAAAGGATTCACCGCTATGGATTCATCAGTACAGGGAATTTTAATGAGTCTACTGGCAGGATTTACACAGATTATACCTTGTTCACAGCCAACGAAAAGATCCTGAAGGAGTTGAATATGGTTTTCGATTTCTTTGAAACCACCTATAAGATAAACAAATACAAACATCTGATAGTTTCTCCTCATTATACAAGGAGTGCTTTTAAAAGGCTTATAGATCAGGAGATCGAGAATGTAAAACTGGGGAAAGAAGCCTATATCAAGATCAAAATGAACAGCCTAACCTCCTATAAAATGGTAGACAAGCTGTACGAGGCCAGTAGGGCTGGTGTTAAGATACAGATGATCGTTCGTGGTATATGCTGCTTGATCCCGGGTGTAAAAGGGATGAGCGAAAATATTGAGGCCATCAGTATTGTAGATAAGTTCCTGGAACATCCACGATTATTCATCTTTGCCAATGCAGGGAATCCCAAGATGTATATATCTTCAGCAGACTGGATGACCAGAAATATTGAAAACAGGGTGGAAGTAGGATGCCCAATTTACGATCAGGAGATAAAAAATGAACTCATCGACACTTTTGAGATCTCCTGGCGCGATAATGTTAAAGCTCGCTGGTTTAATGAAGATCAGGACAACAGCTATGTAAGGAATAAAAAACCGAAGGTGCGTTCACAATTTGCCGTATATGATTACTATCTGGATAAATTGAGGGTAACAAGCAAACTTACCCATTCTGAAGTCTCTTAAATTGGATTAAAAGAAGTTTATAAATTAACCATGGATATGCTCCTTGGTTCCCAGTTCTCTCATGATAGAGGCCTCATACTCCAGAAGTGCTTTCCATTTGGCATCTACCTCTTTACGGTCCCCATATTTCCTGGCAAAATTTAAGAACATGGTGTAATGGCCCGCTTCACTGACCATCAGTGAATGATAGAATGCCGCGAGCTCTTTATCATTTAGTTCTTCAGATAATAACCGGAAACGTTCACAACTTCTGGCTTCAATGAGAGCGGCATATAAAAGTCGGTGGATCAATTGAGTGGTCCTGGAACCTCCCTTTGGAAAGAATTTATGCAGGGCAATGGCATACTCATCTTTACGGTGTCTGCCCAATGTTTTCCCTCTGTCTAAGATCCTGTCATGAACCATTTTAAAATGTCCCATTTCTTCTCTGGATAACGCGATCATTTCTTTGATAAGGTCTGGATATTCGGGAAAGCTAACAATCAACGAGATGGCAGTACTGGCCGCCTTTTGTTCACAATAGGCATGATCTGTTAAAATCTCATCGATATTCATCTCTACGATATTAACCCATCTGGGATCTGTAGGTAATTTAAGTCCGAGCATATTTTGTAATTAAAAATTAAAGAAACAAATCCAAAAGTACCAAAATTATACGGGTACAAAAGTATTACAGTCCTTTGTACTTTTCAAAATACTATCTTTATACCTGCTCCTTTGGGGTTATTACTGTATTGTTCTAAAATAGATTCTTATGAAAGGATTTTACCGATGGCTGGCGTTTGCATGCATGATCTTGTTTGCCTTGGCCAGTTTTGTTCAATTGAATGACCCTGATGCATTTATATGGATAGTGATCTATGCCATACCCTGCCTGGCTTCTTTATTTTTCTTTCTTCATAGATTTAATTTCCTAATTGGCATGCTTTTATGCATTTCCTATGTTGTAGGAGGAATAGTGGTTTGGCCGGAAACGTTTGAGGGGATTACATTGGAAGGAGGGAATCTTGAGAATATTGAACGAGGTCGTGAAGCACTTGGTTTATTCATCATTGCCCTGGTGATGCTTATATATGCATACCAGACATGGGCAGATAAAAGATCAAAGATCTAGATCAAATGTTTTTCGCAATAGATCTATAGCCGGATTTTTCTCCCGAAGTTTATCGTATTTCTCCTGAGGTGTAAAGGCGTATCTTTTTATGGTCTCTTCATTCACAGAAATAGCCAGACTAAGATGATGATTGTTTAAGGCCTTCTTTAAAAAGGTCATCAGGTCTAACTGCTCCCGTTCCACTTCTTTTTTCATTGTGTCATTGGGTAATTCAATGACGATGGTAGTTCCATCTTTTAATTTTGGAGTATCGGAACTTAGGTTACTGGCGAGTATTTTCTTTCCTTCCTCATCTATCTTGTTGACATAGGCTTGCCAATGTTTGTGCAATTCTGCCTCTGTAACAGCATCATCGGGAAGGGAATCTTCATCATAAGTAACCTCAATCTTATTGAGTTCGTGTTTCTTCTTGGCTTTGATACTAGATATGGATAAGCCAGATACTCGTTTGGAGTGATCTTTTATATGGATTTTCCGGGCCGGTTCTGTTACCAAAGTTGAGGTTTCGGTTAATAAAACATCCTCAATATCAGTGTTTAATATTGGTTGAGTTTCCTCTGCAATGGGCTCCTTTTGTTGGTAAACACCCGCTACCACTTCCATTTCTTCGGGAGCAGGGAGCGGATCACTTATAACCGGTGATATAGTTTTTTTAATGGATGTTGTGATAGATCGATGAAAAAAGGAAGCAGGGATCAACTGCCCTAATGGGATTAGACTTGCGGTACTGTGGTCAGGATTTTTTTTTTCACCTTGAAACGAGAGCGAAGCTAACTTCATAAGTGCCAATTCTACCAATAAACGTGCATTTTTACTGCTTTTGTATTGCAGGTCTGCCTGATTTGCGATCTCAAGGGCTTTTAAAAGAAATTCCTGACTGGTCTTTTTGGCCTGTTCCAGATATAATTTCTTAGCGTTATCTCCAACTTCTAATAATGCAATGGTCTCATGGTGTTGACATACCATCAAATCTCTGAAATGTGAGGCTAAACCAATTATAAAATGATGGCCTTCAAAACCAAGTGCCAGGGTCTTATTAAATAATAAGAGAATGTTTGGAATATCGTTCTTTAGGATAAGATCGGTAACTTTAAAATAGGTGTCATAGTCTAACACGTTCAAGTTTTCTGTTACCGCCTTTCGTGTCAGTTCTTTTCCGGAAAAGCTAACCACCCGATCAAAAATAGAGAGTGCATCGCGCAGCGCACCATCTGCCTTTTGAGCGATGATGTGTAATGCATCGTCCTCTGCATTTATCCCTTGCTGTTCCGCTATATACTTGAGGTAATATGCCGCATCTGCAACAGTAATACGTTTAAAATCAAAAATTTGGCACCTCGAAAGTATGGTTGGAATAATTTTGTGCTTTTCCGTAGTGGCCAAGATAAAAATAGCATGCCTCGGTGGTTCTTCCAGTGTTTTAAGAAAAGCATTGAATGCAGATTGAGAAAGCATATGTACCTCATCAATGATATACACTTTATACTTCCCTACCTGAGGTGGGATTCTAACCTGATCGATTAGATTTCTGATATCGTCCACAGAATTGTTGGAAGCGGCATCGAGCTCAAAGATATTGAATGCGAAGTCCTCATCTTCTTTTTCGGTACCATCCCTGTTGATCTGTTTAGCAAGTATCCTAGCACAGGTAGTTTTTCCTACGCCCCTTGGACCACAAAACAGCAAGGCCTGTGCCAGGTGATTATTTTCAATGGCGTTGACCAGAGTATTAGTAATGGCTTCCTGCCCAACAACGTCCTTGAACGTCTGGGGTCTGTACTTACGGGCTGAGACTATAAAAGGTTCCACAAATACGGTATTAAGGAATTAAAGCTGGACTATTCGCCATTCTTACAAATATAAAAATAGCGTTTGTTTATGGACTTTCTTTTCCGGGCTATTCCCTAATTTTTATCAACAATTGACCTACCTTTGCACCAAGCAGGTCACCTTATCGCTCTCTGCATTACGCGGGGGGAGGAAAGTCCGGACACCATAGTGCGGCATAGCGGGTAACACCCGTCACCTGTCCCGGTAATAATCGGGGTGGGGCGGACTAGTGCAACAGAAAGAATGTACAGGTTAAGCTGTAGTGAAATCATGTAAACTCTATGCGGTGAAACGCCATGTATATCAGTGTTTGAGGGCGGCACGTCCAAACTGAAGGGTAGGCGGAACGAATCTTTGGGCAACTAAAGATCGAGATAAATGATAAGGATCCTTTTTAAGGCTACAGAATCCGGCTTATGATCTGCTTTTTTTTATTCCTCACTTTTATAAAAACTGAACAAACTACTGCCATACCTTCGTGTAGAAGTATGATGGGTTAGATGGGAAAGATCCATTTGCTTTGAGTGTTCAATGATCAATGTCCCGGAAGGTACAAGTATGTTTCGTTCATAAACAAGCCTGTGGATATCAGAGAATTGCTCCGGTGAAAGATCGTACGGAGGATCCGCAAAGATCAGATCGTAGTTATCTCGTACCGTTTCCAGAAATTTAAAGACATCCATTTTCACTGCTTTGATCATAAAATTCCATTCTGCGGCTTTCGCTCCTATGAATTTTATACATCCGGGATGACTATCTACGCTTGTAATATTTGTACAGCCTCTTGAAGCAAATTCTAAACTCATATTACCAGTGCCGGCAAAGAGATCGAGAACACGAATCTCATCAAAATAAAATTGATTATTAAGAATGTTGAATAAGGCTTCTTTGGCCATGTCAGTGGTTGGCCTTACCGGTAGATTTTTTGGGGGAGTGATTCGTCTTCCTTTATGGGTACCCGAAATAATTCTCATTTAAAGGGCATTAATTGCCAGATAATTAGCATTAAGGGCCGTTTCGTCGGACAGTAGATCATCTGGTAAGCCAGGAAGGTAGATGGCGAGGTGCTGCACATAATCCTGGCAAATATTAAAAATTGGATCGCCTTCTTCGATAGTTCCGAAGAGTCTTAATTTTATCTCACTAGGATCTAGGTGTAATTGCTCTATCGTAAAAAGCAGGTAATAGAGAAAATCCTCAGGCGTTTTATAGGAAAAATTGTTGTAGAATAACAGCTTTTTATTCTGAAGAATGATAAGGTCTAATTCATCTGCTGTTACATAGGCATAGCAAATTCCTTCGGAGCTGGAGGCTTTACTACCTAGCAGAGACTCTACTAAAACCGTACTGTGATGTTTAAATTCAAAATCTCCAAATAGTTCATAGATGAAATTATTGATGTTCACAAAAGGAACATAGACATTGACCATTTCAAATGCGGGGATCTCATCGTACTCCAGAAGATCATTGGCAAGGATCTTGGTATTGAACTTAAGGTAATTAGCCAATTCATCAGGATCGAACAACACCATGGGTACAAGGCTAAACAAGTCGTTTCTATGAACAACCACGACCTCAGAAAATTGGAAGTCCTTAATTTGCTGTTTTTTAATAAACCGCTTTAATTCCTTTTGTGCTTCATAAGGGTTTAGCCTATTGTCAAAGCTGTGCTTTTCTGCCTTTACGATCTTTTTACCTATTGTA
>NZ_CAMYKH010000032.1 GCF_947258935.1 uncultured Muriicola sp. | reverse complement strand
GTGGTCATCATCATATAAAAGAAGATAGCTACAGAAGCCAGAATTGGAAATAAGCTTACATGATCTCCATAAAATGGAATGGTAAAGGGTAATTGTGCAATGGTATCATAAGACGACAGATCTTCCGCCCATAAAAACGACTTTTGTCTTAAGGCAAAAGACGTAGGGAAGAACATAAACAAGGCATAGAATATTGGCAATTGCAACACGGCGGGAATACACCCACTCATAGGACTCACCCCGGCCTTATTGTACAATTTCATGGTCTCTTGTTGCTTCTTCATGGCGTTGTCCTTGTACTTCTCACCAAGCTCCGTGATCTCAGGTTTCAATACCTTCATTTTCGCCTGTGAGAGATAGGACTTGTAGGTTACAGGCGACATTAGTACTCTAACAATTATCGTCATAACAACAATGGCGATCCCGAACGGTAAGAAAGAACTTAAGAAACCGTAGAACGGAGTAAAAACATAGCGGTTGATCCAACCAAAAATACCCCATCCATAAGGAATAGATTCTACTAATCCCAGTTCTTTATAATCCTTGAGAACCTCTATATCCGTAGGACCGTAGTACCAGTTCATGGCATAGGAAAGTTCCCCTCCCTCCAATGCTAATGGGGCCACTGTACTGAATTCTTTGGTGAACTTTGCCGTATGGCTTTCTTCCGTTACCAGGTTCTTGGAAGTTATATCAACGGTTTCAAAATGTGTGTTGGTCGTAAGGATGGTACTAAAAAAATGTTGACGATAAGACAACCATTTTATATCTATCTCGGTCTCTTCATCGTCACCGCTTTCAGACAACTTACTGATCTTGTCACCTTCGTGATTATATGTTAGGCGGGTATAGCGGTTTCCATACTGAATACTTTTGTTATGACGTATCCCTCTTAGTTTCCAATTTAAATTAATAGGCTGATTTTGGTTAAAAACACCAGAAAGTCCCTGAGAACGTATAGTAAAACCAACTAAATATTCCCCCGGTTTCATCTCATACTGATACTCCAAAAATTGAGTAGAGGAAACCTTGGCTTTTAAGGAAAGGATTTGATTGCCGCCCCTTTGGGTCATGCTTGGTTCAAAGAATAGATCTTTAGTGTTAATTATTCTATTATTGGAAGTGGTAAAATTTAAATCAAAAACAGCGTTGCCGTCTTGTACTAAATAGATAGGAATAGAATCATAGGTAACAAAATCCTTTAACCTGGCTTCTGTGATCTGCCCTCCTTTATTATTTATCTCCAGGAATAAAATGTCGTTCTCAAGAATGGTGGTCCCTTCAGAAACAGAAGTAAACCCAAATTCACCCATTGCATTCTTATAGTTCACAACAGATGTAGAATCTTGTAGATCTATAGGCTGTGTTTCCAATACAGGCTTTGCAATAGCCTCTTCTTCAGGTGCTTTTTCTTCCTCTTCCTGCGCTGTTTGTGCTTTTTGAGCCTCAATTTCTTCAGGTGTTGGTTGGTTCTGGTAAAACCAGAAAAGCAGGATGCCAAATATCAGCACAAAGCCGATGATTGAATTTATGTCTAATTTCTTTTCTTCCATGGAATAGTTTGTAGAATCTATCCGTTTCTTATCCCTTACCGGGAATATGATAGATCATTACGATTAACGCGATTGCAAATATAAGCCCAAATGTGGAGTTTAAGCCAAACTGGCATTGGTTTGTTGCTTTTTATGAACCAGAACGGCTTTGATAAATCCTACGAATAAAGGATGCGGGCTTGCAACCGTACTCCTGTATTCCGGGTGGTACTGAACCCCAATGAACCAGGGATGATCCGGAAGCTCAATGATCTCTACCAAATTAGTTTCTGTATTGATCCCGGAGGCAATTAATCCCGCTTTTTCAAATCTCTCTTTATAGTCGTTGTTAAATTCGTATCGATGACGGTGTCTTTCAGATATATCTTTTTTGCCATGATAGACCTTTTGCACCAAACTTCCTTCCTTAAGTTCACAGTCCCATGCTCCCAAACGCATAGTGCCTCCTTTATTGGTAATGGACTTTTGTTCTTCCATAAGACTGATCACAGGGTATGGTGTCTCTTCATCCATCTCAGTAGAATTAGCACCATCCAAACCAAGAACATTTCGGGCAAATTCAATGACCGCCATCTGCATACCCAAACAGATCCCTAAAAATGGAATACCATTCTCGCGTGCATACCTAACAGCCTTCACCTTTCCTTCTATACCCCGTTCTCCAAATCCAGGTGCCACCAGGATCCCATCGAGACCCTCCATTTTCTTCTCAAAATTGGCCTTGGTAATATATTCTGAATGAATAGACTTAACATTAACCTTTACCTCATTAATGGCCCCGGCGTGTATAAATGATTCTAATATGGATTTATAAGAATCCTGCAATTCCACGTATTTCCCAATTAGCCCAACTGTTACCTCGCTCTTTGGATGTTTATGCCTGTCCAGGAATTCGTTCCATTGGGTAAGATCTGGAGGTGTTGCATCAGACAGGCCTAACTTTTTTAAGGTTACCGTGTCTAATCCTTCCTCTTGCATCATTATAGGGACATCGTAAATAGTAGAGGCATCTATAGACTGTATAACGGCTTCTCGTTTAACGTTGCAAAATAAGGCAAGCTTCTCTTTTATCTCATCCGAAAGTTCGTGTTCAGTACGGCATACAAGTATGTCTGCCTGTATTCCACTTTCCATGAGTGTTTTTACCGAGTGTTGTGTTGGTTTTGTTTTTAATTCCCCAGCGGCAGACAAGTATGGAACCAGGGTTAGATGGATCACAATGGCATTATTGTCACCCAATTCCCATTTTAACTGACGAACCGATTCTATATAAGGCAAGGACTCTATATCCCCAACGGTACCACCTATCTCGGTAATAATAATATCGTATTCCCCGGTTTTTCCCAGAAGCTGAATTCGCTCTTTGATCTCATTGGTGATATGAGGAATAACCTGAACTGTCTTCCCTAAAAATTCACCTCGGCGTTCTTTTTCAATGACACTTTGATAGATCCTGCCGGTAGTTACATTATTTGCCTGCGAAGTTTTAACGTTTAAAAAACGCTCGTAATGCCCAAGATCCAGATCGGTTTCTGCACCATCATCCGTAACATAACATTCCCCGTGTTCGTATGGATTTAATGTCCCCGGATCTACGTTGATATAGGGGTCTAATTTTTGAATGGTAGTCTTATAACCACGGGCCTGAAGTAGTTTAGCCAGTGAGGCGGCAATGATTCCTTTTCCTAACGAGGAAGTAACGCCTCCCGTAACAAATACGTATTTTGTAGCTGACATCTTGCGATTCTTGGTTACGGGATTCAAAGATACGAATTGCATTTGCAAATCACAGGGAATCGGCTGGAAAATCTTTTTGGATCTTGAGCAACATTCCTTCCAGTCCATTGACTTTGATCTCCAATGCCTGTTTCATCATAAATCCCAATTTTCCCTCAGGAAAACCTTTTTGGTGAAACCATTGCAGGTACGATTCGGGTAAGAGAATAAGGTATCGCCCTTTGAATTTACCAAACGGCATTTTGTAATGTGCCAGGGTGATCAAATCTTCTTTCTTTAGCTCAATTTGCATCCATAAATCTAATTAATTTACCTTTGAATGAGATCGAAAAGCAAATTAAGATGAAAAGAAGGTCATTTATTGGTACGGCCGCCGCTGCTTCAGCCGGCCTCTTAACTACTGCGAAACTCAGGGGGATGGAATCCTCTTCTACTGCCTCATATGATTTAAAAGGAAATATTAATCACAGTGTCTGTTATTGGTGTTACGGAACTATTCCATTAGACACTTTTCTGGGCGATCTATCAAATCTTGGGGTAAAGGCTATTGATCTGGTTGGTCCTGAAGATTGGCCACTTCTAAAAAAACACAATATTCACGCCTCTATGTGTTGGGGTGCGGAGATCAATCTCACCGATGGATGGTGCGATACTACCTATCACGAAACCCTGATCAAAAACTACACAGAAATGATCCCCAAAGTGGCGGAAGCGGGATATACCAACCTTATTTGCTTTTCCGGAAGCAGACGTGGAATGGACGATCATCAGGGATTACTTAACGCTATACATGGCCTGCAACAAATTTTACCCCTGGCAGAAAAACACGGGGTGGTCATCCAAATGGAATTGCTTAATTCTAAGGTAGATCACAAGGATTATATGTGTGATCATACATCCTGGGGCGTGGCTCTTTGCAAGGCGTTGGGATCTGAACATTTTAAACTTTTATATGACATCTATCATATGCAGATCATGGAGGGCGATGTAATACGTACCATAGAAGAGAACTGTCAATACATAGGACATTATCATACCGGAGGGAACCCCGGAAGGCACGAGATCAACGAAACACAGGAGTTGTACTACCCCGCCATCATGAAAGCCATAGTAAAAACAGGTTTTAAAGGGCACGTAGCCCAGGAATTTATTCCCAGCTGGCCAGATAAGATCGCCGCCCTAAAAGAAGGAGTGACCATTTGTGATGTTTAGCCCAACATTGGCATTCAATGAATAGTCTTTAATTCACTTGAAATCTTCCTATTCCATTCTAATTGCTTCTCAACTTCCCTGGAAAAATTGGTCTCCTCGTCATACCGCTTCTGAAAGGTTCGCATCTCTCTGATTATCTGCTCATAGATCCCATTCATTTCCGCCTTTACATTAGAAGAAAAAGAGTAGCTCTCCACCCTTTCCCGCATTTTCCTTGCAAATAATTCTGAGATATCAAAATGCAGTTGTTCGTGGCTTAAAATAATGTCATTGGCTGTTTCGCGCTTGTACCAAGAGGATTCCGGGAAGAAAAAGGAATCTATGGTGCAGTCTACTTCCATTCTTCCCCGGTTTTCCATAGCAGAAAAGCGATAAGCTATTCCGCTTGCTGTTATGGCAGCTACCGGAGAATTTTCTTGGGGCTGAGCCTTAAAGTCGCTCCATCGCAACCTGTGATCAGGATCCCACTTTATAGCATTTTCTTCCTGGCAGTTGCCATTTACAGCAGTTGCAAGTATAATACAAAGGAATAAAGATCTTAGGAGCCCCAATGAAAATTGATTATTCTTTCTATATCTGGATGAATACTATAAAGTACCGGACAGGTATTAGCCGTACGCTCTAATATCTTTCTTTGCTTCTCTGAAAGACCAGCCGGCATGTGAAGTTCTATTTCAATTTTAGAGATCCTTCTGGGATCTGAAGCCATATGTTTTGTTACCTCAGCATAAGACCCTTTTAACTCAACCGGAAAAGAGTTGGCTTTGATGCCCATTACCGTGAGCATACAGCTAGCCAAACCAGTGGCTATTGTATCGGTTGGTGAAAATGCCTGTCCCAGTCCATTATTATCTATCGGGGCATCTGTGATAAATTTGTTACCTGAAGCAAGATGCTCACAAGAAGTACGTAAACTGCCGGTATAGGTGACTTTAGAGGTCATTTGCTAGGGAGTTATCTGTTTGATGCTCATGTTTTGATACATCATAATATAGGATGCGAGGTTAAAATATCCGGATGCCAGGTCTTTGGCATAATCAAACTTATTCCCGGAGTACTCGGTAAGTCCGATGCGATCTGAAATTGCTAAAAGATCGGGTCTGTATGCCAATTTTAACAACAGATCATAAGTGAGGTCAAAACCACGGGTGGCATATCTATCAGGATTGCTCCCAAAGCGTTTTCTATAGTTTCTGACAAAAGAGTCGTTCCCAGTTTCTTTATAAATTGAGGGATAGGTAAAATTGAGGTTAGAAAGGTGTGTTCCTGAAACCACATCATTCTCAAAGGCTTTATTTTTATTAGTGGTAAACATACGTACCGGGGTTTCTTCCGTATTCGAAGAATTCAGAATGGAAGTAACACTGGCCACCAATTTAAAATTGTCTGTTTCAACAAAAACCCAATTCTCTTTTTCTAGAGAAAGTAAGAGGTTAAAGGCCTCAATATTTAGAGAAATATTTTTTTCGTCTTCCAAGATCTGAATAGATTTTGCCAACGGAAATCGCTGCTGTATCAAAGCCCGGGTTGAATCAGTCTTAGAGTCACTGATCACAATGATATTTTGATCTTTTTTCACAGCCTCTACATAGTCTAACATTCTTGTTCTAAGCACCTGATCTGATGGTACTGAGAAAAAAACATTCGGCAAGCTAAGGTCGCTTTCAGATGTAAGTGGCGCAATGATCGGTATTTCATACTGGTTGACCTGACTGGCCACTTCCTTTAAGTTTTCAGGTTGCAATGGGCCAATAATAGCATCTACCTCTCCCATGTTCTGTTTCGACAAAACTAATCGAACGCGTTCCTTACTTAATTCCGTATCGAAGGTCTTTACATCTACAGACACTCCAAGCTTGGCAACAGAATCTACGGCCATAAGGGCACCACTGTACAATCCCAGACTATATGAAATAGCATTGCTTCTTTCAATGGCTTGTTCTGTATTTGCTATACTGTCCAGATTGAGGCGGTTTATACGGAAAGGCAATAGAACAAGAAGTCGAGGCCTGTTTTCCCTCTTGATACTATCTAAAAGGTTTATCTTGTCTAGGATCAAGGAATTCCTCACCTCTAAATTAACTGCATTTTCTTTAGGCAGCTTAAGAACCATCCCGGCTTTTAATCCCCGCGAAAGTGCCGGATTAAGGTCCATTAATTCACTATACCCAATCCCAAGTTGTCGCGTTAACGAGTATTCAGTTTGTTTTGGTTTTACTTCGTAAAAAATATAATTATCTGTGTTGACCTCCTCAGTTTCCATTTTTTGAACTGGCAGTCTAAGTACCATGCCTTCTTTTAAACCTCCTTGTTGAAGGATCATAGGATTGAGCTTTATGATCTCTTCTGAAGTAATTCCATATTCGCCACTCAGGCTATACATGGTTTTCTTTGATGGGACGGTATATGATTCATATAGCTGAACTTCCTGCCCTTCCACCGTACTTCCCGGTTTTTTTGGCAAATTCAATTCCTGCCCAATTGCCAGGT
This sequence comes from uncultured Muriicola sp., assembly GCF_947258935.1. GTDB lineage: Bacteria > Bacteroidota > Bacteroidia > Flavobacteriales > Flavobacteriaceae > Muriicola. Next base: position 15,365 of record NZ_CAMYKH010000032.1, on the reverse strand, counting down.
GATTCGTAGTTTTTGGCAAGAAAGAGTTTAAGCTTACTAAGCTGTCTACGGTGATACCATATTTATGGGCAATGCTCCATCTTGTTTCTTTGGGCAATACCACATAAGTCTCAAAATCATCCGGATTAATACTATCTATTACTTCTTCTTCTATTTCCGGAAATACAGGGATCTCTATTCGCATCCCTTTCTTTAAAGGTGCGCTGTAGAGTTCTTTATTATATCTTTTGATGTCATCAACGCTTACCTCATATCTTCGTGAAATACCATAGATTGTCTCCCTTTTTCGAACACGGTGGGTCCTGAATCTCAGTGGAGTAAGCTGATCTTCCTCCTGATCCACTTGTTTTACTACATTAACTGCTTTAGGAGTCTCGGGAAGTGGATCAGTATCTGAAGCACTTGCCTGCATTGGGATAACCAATATAGTATTGGGTTTTAAAATATCCCCCTGTTTTATCTCCTTGTTATACTTAAGAATGTTAAACGGTGTAACACGGTATAATTTGGAGATGCTATATAATGTTTCTCCAGATTTAACCGCATGGGTCTTGAATTGTTGCGCCTGCACATTGATGGCAAACAACAGAAACAATACAAGGCAGTTTAATACTTTCATCATTTTATATACGTTTATTCCCACTCTATGGTTGCCGGGGGTTTAGAACTTATGTCATAAACTACTCTATTCACTCCTGGTACTTTATTAATTATGTCATTGGAGGTCTTTTGCAAGAACTCATATGGTAAATTTACCCAATCTGCTGTCATTCCATCTGTACTTTCTACCGCTCTTAAAGCCACACATTTCTCATAGGTTCTTTCATCTCCCATTACCCCAACACTGTGGACCGGTAATAACATGGCTCCAGCCTGCCACACTTTGTCATACAACCCCCATTCTCGTAATCCGTTGATAAAGATCGCATCTACTTCCTGTAAAATGGCTACTTTCTCTCTGGTAATATCTCCAAGTATCCGAATGGCAAGTCCAGGTCCTGGAAAGGGATGTCTCCCCAATCTTTCGTCTTCGATCCCCAAAGTAACCCCAACTCTTCTTACCTCATCTTTAAAAAGCATTTTCAAAGGCTCAACTATGTTCAACTTCATATAATCTGGCAATCCTCCAACATTGTGATGACTTTTAATGGTGGCCGAAGGTCCGCCAGAGGCCGAGACAGATTCTATCCTGTCCGGGTAAATAGTTCCCTGAGCTAACCATTTGGCATCTTCCACTAAATGTGCCTCATCGTCAAATACATCAATAAAAATGCCTCCAATGATCTTTCGTTTCTTCTCCGGATCTTCCTCACCAGCCAAAGCATCCAAAAAGCGTGCCGAAGCATCTACTCCCTTCACATTTAAACCCATATGCTTGTACTGATCCAGTACCTCTGTAAACTCATTTTTCCGTAAAAGTCCATTGTTTACGAAAATACAATGCAGGTGCTTTCCTATAGCCTTGTGCAGCAATACGGCTGCCACAGTAGAATCTACGCCCCCAGACAAGCCTAAAATTACCTTGTCATTCCCAATCTCCTTTTTAAGTTCTGCCACTGTAGTCTCTACAAAGGCATCGGGAGTCCAGGTTTGTGCTAATCCGGCAATATGGACGAGGAAATTTTCCAGCAGTTGTTTCCCGTCTTTGGTGTGATAAACTTCCGGATGGAACTGAATGCCATAGGTCTTTTCATTTCCAATTTTAAAAGCAGCATTTTCCACATCGTGGGTACTGGCCAATAATTCAGCTTGTGGCGGTAGTTCCTTGATGGTATCTGAATGACTCATCCAAACCTGTGAGCCCACATCTATCTTATCAAAGAATGGTTCATTCTCTTTTATGCTAGACAATCTGGCCCGGCCGTATTCCCTGGTATTGGATGGGGCAACATTACCTCCGTGAAAATGGGCCAAATACTGGGCACCATAACATACACCAAGCAAAGGGATCTGTCCTTTGATATTACTTAGATCCGGATGCAGTGCCTCATCTGAACGAACTGAGAATGTTGACCCGGAAAGGATGACAGCCTTGTACTCGGAAAGATCTTCTGGCAGGTGGTTATACGGTTTGATCTCACAAAAAATATTCAGTTCCCGAACCCTGCGAGCTATAAGTTGGGTGTATTGAGATCCGAAATCTAAAATAAGGACGTTGTTTTGCATGGGCAAAAATAGCAATTTGAGCTATTTTGGGACCATCTTTTTTTTATATTTATTACCTGTTTATTAACGTAATATCCTTACACTATTACAGCTTGTTAGAAAACTGATCCATACAATAGTATCTGCTGCATCAAATAGGAAAGTAGTTTATTGAAGATAATGAAGTTGATTAAAAGAATTCTTTATTTCCTTAAGAATAAATATTAAAATAGCAAATAGAAAAGCCCTGACCCCTACGGTCAAGGCTTTTCAAATCAAAAACCAACCTAAACACATGAATTTTTATGACACTCTAAAAAAATTCTTTTTCAAAGCAATTTATTATAGAACAACTCACATTAAAAATACCCTACCTCATCTTTTAATTTTTTATCTTTAATTACTTTAAAGACTATACGCATGACTCAGAATTATTTTAAAGAACTTTCCGAAGAATTAAAGAAAGGCGTATCTCAAAAAGGACATGCCTTTCGTAATTTTACCCTAGCCACGGTGGGTTTAGACCAGGTAGCACGTTTACGGACAGTTATACTCCGCAAAGTGTCGGATAAGCTTCAACTTACCTTTTATACCGATAGTCGATCTAAAAAAATGATCCATCTGCAGGAAAATAAAAAAGTAGGGCTCCTCTTTTATAATCCTAAAAACATGATGCAGATCAGGATAGAAGGATTGGCCAAAGTGGTGAATGACAGGGAAACAAAAGAAAAATACTGGGATGGTGTAAAAAAGAATTCGAGAAAGGACTATATGTCAACTTCAGCTCCTGGTACAGCTTTAACAAACCCCAATCAATTGGAATATTTAGATGATGAGGATCATTTTTGCATTGTTGAGGTTACGCCTTTTAAAATAGAATACCTTAAGCTAAAGAGTCCAAACCATATCAGAGTTCGCTTCTCCTGGGAAGTTGATTTCTGGGAAAGTGAGTATCTGGTGCCGTAGGTTCCTTGTACACCTATTTTTTCAATGTGTCTAAGATTACTTCGATATCTTTCGCACTGGTATCCGGATTAATAAAGCAAAAACGAATAACCGTTTCATAACCGTCCTTTGTTCTCCATTTGGTAGGCGTAACCAGCGCAATACCTTCTTTGTGATTATTATAGGTCCAATTTGTATATGATTCTGGAGACCAACCTTTGCGCTTGAATAAAACACAAGACAGACTGGGAGGTCTAACCAATTCCAATTCTGGACGTTTTTCTATGAGTTCACCCGATAATTTTGCCAGAGAAATACCTCTCTCAACGGCCCATTTATATTTATCTATTCCATTGGTAGCCAATGAAAACCATAAAGGAAGGCCCCGCAACCTTCTGGTAAGTTGTATCTGATAGTCGGCCGGGTTAAAACCATGGGCGCCTTCATCTTTAAAGATATCGAGATACGAACCTTCCTGGGAATGGGCTTCTTTTGCTAATTCCGGTTTCTTGTAAAGTACAGCACCACAATCATAAGGCGAAAAAAGCCATTTATGTGGATCTATGGTAATGCTATCTGCTTTTTCAATTCCATTAAAGAGATGACGTACAGAATCGGCTACCAAAGCTCCGCCTCCATAGGCTGCATCCACATGATACCACAATCCTTCTTTCTTACAGACTTGTGCAATGCCCTCCAGATCATCTATAATTCCGGCATTGGTGGTCCCTCCGGTAGCAACCACGGCAAATAAACGTTCACGTTGGGATGCATCGAGATTATTTATGCTCATTTGTAAATCCTCCCCGGTCATTGCTTCATCAGCATCTACCAGAACGAGATCTGCATCTATCACCTGGGCCATTGCTTTGATGGAGGAATGTGCTCCAATGGACGCGATAACAAGTCCTTTTTTATTCCTGTTAGCGGCATCTTTTCTCCAATTCTCCCTCGCAGTTACCATGGCAGAAAGATTAGCAGCAGTACCACCACTGGTAAAGACCCCAAAGGCGCCTTCTGGCATCCCTGTAAGTGAAACCAGCCATTTCATTGCCTGGTTTTCACAAAAGATACCTCCTGCTCCTTCCATCCAATAAGCCCCGTGAATACTGGAAGCAGAAGTAACCAAATCGAACATAACGGCAGCCCTGGTAGGCGAAGCGGGAACAAAAGCAAGGTGTCTGGGGTGATCTATAGGCACGGTTGCCGGTAGCAGTATATCTTTGAATAATTTAAAGGCCTTTTCCCCACCAATGCCTTCTGAGGTAATGGTCTCTCCTACCAATTTGTATAATTCCTCTTCATTCTTGGGCTTTCCTAATGTGGGTGAAGTATCTGTAATGCGACTTATGGCATATTTCATGACATCTAATGTCATTTCTACCACTTCTATATCAATATTATGCATGGAAAAAGGTATCTATCACAAAAGTACATGGGACTGCATTAATACCGTAAGAAAACTACGAATATCTTATAATAACGAATTCGGAATCTAGTGGATTCAAGGATGTCATTAAAGAAGGAATAAGCTCATCCCCCAATTCCAAATACAATTCAGAAAAGTTGCGATTGCGCTCCTGAAGTGATTTGTTGGGGAATAGATCATTTTGCAAGTCGGTCATACGCAGTACATGATCCTTTAATTTTCGTTTTTGGGCTTTTAATAGTCGTTTTTCTAAGACATCGAGCCCTTTTAGTTGTTTAACTTCCTGAGCTTTCACAGCACCCAGAAAGGATTTGTCTGTTTGTTCGGCCAGATCATAAAACGCTTTGAATTGCTCCTTCAGATGTGTTCTCTGTGGGCTAAAGTCTATATCGATATTGGAGATCTCTCTGATCTTCTTGTTGATTAGGCGGTTTTGCTCTAAAAACAGATCCTTTGCCTCCAGATTCATTTTCTGCATTTTTTGCTGCTGTTTTTCAGAGATAATCAAAGCAGAATTTCTGAGTAACAGCATTGGGAAAGGAACCTTCGCTGCTATAAAAGAGGAACGGAGTTCTAACCAATAAGCCAGCTCTCCTCCCCCTCCAATATAACAGAGATTGGGCAGTATTACTTCCTGGTATAATGGCCTGCTGACCACATTTGGCGAAAAACGTTCCGGGAAAGACTCAATTTCGGCCAACATTTCTTCCCTGGAAAATTGCAATTCGGTATCATTCACATAAAAAACTTCCCCCTTTTGAATGATACGTTCACGAATGTCATCTTTGAGATAGAAATAATTGATCTCCCGTGGGTTTACCTGAATAGTATAGTTTGCAGAGGTTGATTCTAGCGAAGATATTGTGTCAGTGACCTTTTTATAAGCTGTGTTTTGAAAAATATCCTCTTTAATATGCGGAATTAAACAACGCTTAAGTGCTTTATCATCTCCATCGACTATGACCAGTCCTTCGGACCCAAAAAGTTCATTGGCCAGATATCTGGTAGCCGCCGTAAGTGTCTTGTGTTTCAGATAAGCATTGCTAAACAGAGCTTTGAGTTTTGAAGCGTGTTTTCCCGACCCTAATTCCTGGGAAAATAACTTAAATACGGCCTTTAATCCCTCCGTAGATAAGTGGCCAACAGCTCCGGATGCATCACTGTTCCAATGTATTTTTTTTCCCTTAAAATTGAAGTAATTGATCTCCTCAAAATCGTGATCTTCCGTAGCCATCCAATAGACAGGTACAAAATGTTGCTTCGGATATGCCTTCTTAAGCTCTGTGGTTAGGTTGATAGTGCTGATGATCTTGTAAAGGAAATATAAGGGTCCGGTAAATAAATTTAACTGATGCCCTGTTACAACGGTAAACGTGTTGGCATCTTTCAGCATGGAAATATGCTTCTTTGTTTTGGCGGTAGCATCTACGCCCTCGTATTGCTTTACGAGTGCAGGGGCCAAGACTTTACGCATATCATCCGAAAAACGACCCTGTTTTTCTTCGATCTGCCCTTTAAATGAGGTTATGGATGGAAATCTATGGTAGAAAGGATGAAGTGACGGGGCTTCCTCCAGGTAATCACAGATGATCTCTGAAAAATAACCTGTTTCTTTAAAAGGAATTCCTTCTAGCTGCATACTGCTCTTTTATCGGCTTTCAAAGATACATTTCTGTGCCTTTTCATTTCCCAAAAATACGTTAAGTTGTGGCAATTACAAACGGGTGTTTTTAGCTTTCATTTATGATTTGGATGAGTGACACTAAGTTAGTAAATAAGCCCAGACCATTTTTCCAGATGCTGTGATTCTCCGAAAGGTAAAAATGATTCGAGGGTTGGTTGAGAAAAAGGAAGTGCAGGATGCTATGGAACGTTGAGAGACATTAAAAAGCAGATAGCTTTCGGCATTACACTTATGGCAGCTGGGGCAAGGCCCACATACTCCCCATCTGCCTCAATTCCACAAGAATCGTTGCTTTCAAGCAACACTTCTTTAGCAACATGGTAACTTACCTGGGGAAGGTTGATTTTCACACCTTTTTTTAAATTTCGTAAGTTTCTTAGATAATCCCAAATACTCAAATCCCCATAGATTACAACCTGAAACTGCCCATCGGTAAGCTTGGCATCGGGAGCGGTACAGATGGCATTACCATGATAACGCCCATTGGCCACTGCCATTTGCAGTAACTTGCCCTTCCACTGCCATGTGCTGCTTTTACAGCTCACCTCTTTTTTAACATAGCTGTGAAACCCTTTTATAATATGCTTGAAGTAATTGAAGCCAGGCCCTAACACACTTGATGATTGTTCTAGTTTTTGCGCCACTTCCGGGCCAAGCCCAACTCCTGCTATATTGATGAAATAGCGGGTTTCCCGGGTTTGTTGTAGTATTATTTTCCCAAGGTCTATCTTTTGGGTGGTATTGGATTGAATCATTTCTATCAGTTCTTCAATAGAACTGGAGATGCGTGCCGTTCTGGCAAAATCATTCGCCGAACCATGTGGTAGCAACCCTATTGCCGGGTATTCATTGGCTGGTATGTTACTTTGCAACACACCGTTGATAACTTCGTGCAAGGTGCCATCACCCCCAACAGAAACCAAATAATCGCAGCCGTTTTCGGTGGCTTGTCTGGCCAATTCGATGGCGTGTTTTTTCCTTTCTGTGAAAATGAACTGCACATTGCCCATATTCGTTTGCTGACAGTAATCATACAGCCTTGGGAGCACTTTTCCCAAGCGATTGTTTTTGTTGTTGACCACAAACACAATGTTCATTCGGGCAAGGTAGCTTATTCCTTTTGTTTAGACAAAATCATGTTTACGTGTTGCTGTTCCCGATTTTGGAACTACACATTGTAAGCTTTGTTAGGTATCGAAAAGGCTAATATCATTGCTGTCTTTTATTCACAAAGTAAATTTTATTTGTCAAATTCAGATTTCTATTCAAATTGGCTATCAAGGAAAGATAAACTACACTGGTCCCTCACATAGGGATTAGGAGTCCATTTTTGTCGTTAAGCGGAATGTTTGGAACCAACCACACTTCAATTTTAATCCTTAGCTTTGAGACTTTCCTTTTACACCATTTTTATATGAAAATATTTTTAGTTTTGCTTGGGTTCCTTCTTCCACTATTGACTTGGTCACAATCCATTAAATCTCCCTCAGAATTTCTCGGATACACATTAGGAACACAATTCACAAGGCATCATGAGGTGGTAGATTACTACCAATATTTGGCAAGCGAAGCCCCGGACAGGGTGCAATTGCAGGATTATGGGAAGACCAATGAACGAAGGCCATTATTGTTAGCCTTTGTTTCATCTGCTGAGAATATTAGGAATCTGGAAACCATCCGTACAGAGCATCTGAAAAGCACAGAAGGAAGTAGTAATGCTTCCAAAGCAATTGTTTGGCTTAGTTATAACGTACATGGTAATGAGAGCGTAAGTACTGAGGCCTCCATGCAAACTATCTATGAATTATTGACCTCCAAGCAGGCCTATCTCGAAAATACCGTGGTGATCATTGATCCATGTATTAATCCGGACGGACGCGACCGTTATGTAAATTGGTATAATCAATTTAAAAATACACCCAACCAGGTGAACCCTGATAGTAAAGAACATCATGAGGGCTGGTTGAATGGACGGGCAAATCACTATATGTTCGATCTAAACAGGGATTGGGCGTGGTTAACCCAGGTTGAGAGTCAGCAGCGCTTACCCATGTACAATAAATGGCTGCCTCATATTCATGTTGATTTTCACGAACAAGGGGTGAACAACCCTTATTTCTTTGCACCTTCTGCAGAACCTTTTCATGAGGTGATAACTCCATTTCAGCGTTCTTTTCAGGAGACCCTGGGGAGAAATCACGCAAAATACTTCGATGCTAACGGCTGGTTCTATTTTACCAAGGAGCGCTTCGATCTCTTTTATCCCAGTTATGGAGACACCTATCCAACTTACAATGGAGCTATAGGAATGACCTATGAGCAAGGGGGTAGTGGCAGTGCCGGTCTTGGGGTTATAACCGACATTGGGGATACTCTTACACTTAAGGATAGAATAGACCATCACAAAACAACTGGATTATCGACAATTGAGGTGGCTTCTCAAAACGTGGATAAACTAAATCAGGAATTCCAAAATTTCTATCAACCCAGGAATTATAAATACAAAAGCTATGTGTTAAATGGTGATATTGACAAGAAACTGGCACTAACCGACTTATTAGAAAAACATGGCATAGAATACGGTTGGGGTAAAAAAGGTGTTATTAAAGGTTTTAATTATGCGACAAGCACTAATGGAAGCATTGAAACATCTGAAAAAAGTCTGATAATTTCTACAAATCAGAAGAAAGGAACCCTTGTTAAGGTCTTATTTGAACCAGATGCCAAATTGAGTGACTCCCTTACCTATGATATTACGGCCTGGTCACTCCCTTATGCGTATGGAATGGAAGCTTTGGCCTCTACTAGTTTAGTTGAGGCACTCTCTGTAGATAAAAAACAGGGGAATCCGATTGCTCCTTCTGATGGTTATGCTTACGTGACCGATTGGAATAGCATGAAAGATGCGAGGTTTTTATCGGAGCTGCTTCAGCTAGGAATTAAAGTTAGAGCCTCCCAAAAACCATTTAAAATAGACGGTAACTCTTTTAAGAGAGGTAGTTTAATTATTACCAAAGCAGATAATCCAGGTCCTAAAACAATTATCAAGCTTTTTGAAATTTTTGAAAGATATTATGATAAAAAAATAACAACTGTCAATACTGGTTTTGTAGATCAGGGCAAAGATTTTGGCTCGAGTTATGTAGGTATGATCAAGCCTGTTAAAGTGGGTGTCCTTTCCGGAGATCCTACCTCATCTCTTCGCTTTGGGGAGATATGGCATTTCTTCGAACAACAATTACACTATCCGTTAACCGTTTTGGATGGCGATTATATAAAACGAACAGATCTAGGGGAATATGATGTTCTCATCTTACCGGATGGCCGGGGCTATGGAAATTTTATGGATGAGAGCATGTTGAAAAACATAAAAGAATGGGTTGCTGCCGGTGGCCGACTTATTGCTATGGGCAATGCCATAGATGCTATTGATGGCAAAGATGGCTTTGGAATAAAAACCAAAGAGCGCAAAAAGGACAGTACGAATTTGGAGGTTGACCTCTTTGAGAATGAACAACGCGAACGAATGAAACAAGCCATTACGGGAGCTATCTTTAAGACAAAGGTAGATCCTACCCATCCGCTGGCCTTTGGGTACGGCGACACCTATTTTACCTTAAAACTGGGCAATGATAGTTTTGATTATCTGGAATCTGGAACGGTGGCATATATTGAAAACAACACCAAACCCGTTGCCGGATTTGCCGGGAGTGAGGCTCAGAAAATAATTACAAATAGTCTGGTCTTCGGAGTAGAAAACCATGAAAGTGGCCAGGTTGTATACATGGTAGATAATCCGTTGTTTCGCGGTTTTTGGGAAAATGGAAAACTCTTTTTTGCCAATGCGCTTTTTATGATCAATTAAATGAATTTTTACTATGAAGCATTACAAAGTTGAGACCCTTATTTATTATTCCAAGTTATTTGCAAGCAGAAACCACATTATGGAGGCTTCACAAAAGGGCATTCAGGAGAAGTTAGACAAGTACAGCAGAGATGGTTGGCAGTTAGTCTCCACAGATGCTGCACCATTTGGAACTGCTATCTATATTTACCTGTATTTTGAAAAATAGGATTTTGCTTAATACAGCATAAATGCCATAAACACAATACCTACAAAGGTCATAGCCAGAATAAAGGGCATAAATGCAAATGAGATTAGACCGGCCTTAAAAAAAGCCCCCAGCCAACTACTTCTATAAAAATTCCGGAGTGCAATGATCAGATATAGCAAATAAGAGACTGTAATAAGTACCTCTAACCAAATAGGCACCTCAAAAAGCATATTCGCCAGGATAAGAAGACAAAAAGAGGTAAATAGAAAAGTGAAGAAGTAAAAGCTAAACACCATATGATGGGCAAAGTTCCCTCTTTTCCAATAAAAGAGCTTTAATAACATGGCAAATAGCGGCATTAAAAGGAACATCGCTATGGGGATAGTATCATAAAATGTCTGTAAGATGCCTCTTCCTTTTTGCTGATAAAATTTCAACATCTGTTCGTAAAACCTTTTGTTGAGTCCGCTGGCATCTTCTTTCATGCCCATTGCCTTTAATTTATCCTCTTTGGGAGCACCTGCTGTTATAAGGGAATCGAGTATCTCTTTATCAAAATCGAAGTTCAATCCACTATTTACATTATTTGGGTCTTTGGCCGTATTAGCGATCACAGAATCAATAGTTTGCATATCCTCATCAGACATTCCGATCATTTTTTGATTCTTTTTAAGCAATTTCCTGGCCTCTTCAATTTGGACCGAATCTTTTTCAGACACTTTTACAGAGTCTACTGAGATCTCCTTTTCAAATCCTTTTTGAAGGGCCTGAGACATTTCATCATCGGCCTTTCGAATATTAGAAGAGTAAAGGAAAAAGAACAACACGGAAATAAACAGGTAGAATTGGGCAGGGTGCAGATATTTCAGGCGTTTTCCATCTACAAACCTTCTTGCCAGGACTCCCGGCTTAAACATTAGTGGGAAAAAACTTCGGAAGAATCGGGCATCCACCGAAAAATAGTCACTTATTGTCTTACTGAAGAGAACGCCAAACGTTAAACTATCTGAAGTTTCCTGACCACATTTCGGACAATACTTAAAGTTGGGATCTAGGGGTGTATCGCAATTCTTGCAATGTTGGTTGGTGGTCATTGGTTTATTTTTGGTAAAATTAGAAAAAAGGAATGAAACGAAGTCCTATTGCATATGCTGAAACCCGGCAGCACCAAAAATAGTTACAGTTAGTTTATTTACTTTTAGTTTCATTATGCTGGCTTGGTAAGCAATAAATTCTGGATGATACACATTTTTTTAAAGACTTTAGAAGATCTGTTCAAAAAGGAGGCGAATGCATCTATTGCTTCCGGACAGAAGGCCTATATGCGAAATCAATTCGAATTTTATGGAGTTAAAACGCCCATAAGAAGAGGTATCCAAAGAAAATTATTTAAAAAGGATGCATTGCCTCCCAAACATGAATTGCACAAGCTCGTTACCTCTTTATGGGATCTTCCACAAAGAGAAAATCAGTATGTAGCTCAGGAATTGGCCCGGAAATATATAAGGAACATTGAAGAAGATGATATCCTGCTTTATGAATATATGATCACCCATAAGTCCTGGTGGGATACGGTAGATTTTATCGCGGCCGTACTTGTAGGCTCTTATTTTAAAATGTTCCCACACAAAAGAAATGATATTACTAAAAGATGGATGTCCTCTGATAACATCTGGTTGCAACGTTCTACATTGTTGTTTCAATTAAAATACAAGGAGACCTTAGATACAGAATTTCTGGGCAGGACGATCAATAGTTTATTGGGATCTGAGGAATTCTTTATCAACAAGGCCATTGGATGGGTGTTAAGAGAATACAGCAAGACCGATAAGGATTGGGTGCTTCAATTTGCTGCTAAAACTTCTTTGCATTCCCTGAGTAGGCGCGAGGCATTGCGCCTGATAAAATGACCAATATTAAAGGAAGTAATAGAACCAGCCAATGGTTAACTAAATTGGATGAGGTTTTACCGGACTTAGTTAGTGGATACCTTTTTAACCAGCTTCCCAACGGTCAGACCCTGAAATATAATAGAGAAGACCACCACCACATAGGTGATCACAAGAAAAAGATCCCGATTCATGGCCTCTGTAAGTCCCAGCGCCAGAGCAATGGAAATTGCGCCCCTCAGCCCTCCCCATGTCATGATTAAATTAGTCTTGGGAACAAAATCGAGTTTCTTATTAAAAAAGGATATAGGTAACAAGAGTGAGAGGTATCTGCAAAGAAGGACTATGGGTATTGCCAACAAGCCTGCCAGTACATAGTCCATTTCATAGGTTAACACCAGGATCTCCATGCCCAACAAAACAAATAGCAGGGTATTGAGAAGAATATCTATCAATTCCCAGAATTTATCTACATAAATAATTGTGTTCTCAGACATAGCAGTATCTCGCAATTTGTCATTGCCAATAAACAGCCCGGCTACTACCATTGCAAGCGGAGCCGATACATGAAAATAATGAGCTATCACTGTTCCCGTCATAACGGTTGCCAGGGTAATGATCACCTCAATATCATAATCGTCTATGGTCCTCATAAGTCGATAGGTAACCCAACCCAGGACAAAACCAAGTACAAGTCCGCCAAACACCTCTACCCCAAATAATTCCATTACTTCCACGGCTGAGACAGTTTCTTTTGAAGGAGATGCAATTTTAAAGATGGTTAGGAAAACCACCACCCCTACTCCATCATTAAAAAGTGATTCACCCACGATCTTTGTTTCCAGTTTTTTGGGAACTCCGGCTGTTTTAAGGATGCCCAATACAGCAATAGGATCGGTAGGTGAAATTAAGGCTCCAAAAAGAAGACATTGGATAAACGGAATTTCCATCCCTATTAGTGAAAGGCCGAAGTACATAAGGGTACCTACCAAGAAAGTAGAGGTAATTACGCCTAGTGTGGAAAAGCTAATGATAGGCCAACGATGCTTTCTAAGTGATTCAAAATCAGTATGCATAGCCCCTGCAAACAAAAGAAAGCTCAACATAATATCTAACAAGACCGTTTTAAAATCGATCTGAGACAAAATATAGCGCTCCGCATTTAACAAGGTAGGATCTATATAGCTTAGACCAAATACGCACAGGGTAAAAAAGATGGTAATAACCATCAAACCGATGGTATTGGGTAGTTTTAAAAATCGGACATTGATATAGCCGAACAGAGCAGATAAAAATACCAGTATAGTTGTGATAGAGAACAGGTCTAATTGCATCTTTCAAATGTACAAGTCCTATCCGATACAGCAAAAAATGATTGAATTATAAGACGATGAAAGACGTTATAATTTTCTCAGTTGTTTAAATCCATCTATACTTCAAAATTCTCCCAAAATCTTTAAAACAATTAGGAAATGTACTTGAAAGTTGTCGTTAAAATTCCGACCTTCAAGTAAATATTTTACTAATCCTAAAAGCGACAAAAAATAGTATTTCGAAGTCGCCAATAGGGAAAATTCAACTCCCATGAGCATAGCTAAATCATTACTCGAATTATTAAAGAAAAAGGATAAAAAGGACAGCAAAGAGGTACCCGAAGGAATGTGCCCCAACTGTTGGGGAACTCAGGAATACAGTGGTCAGTTCTACGAAGCATCTAAAAACTTCGATGCAGATATTAATACCCCTAATCCGAATATAGGATGGATACAAGACTATGCCAACAAAAATTTAAAAGGGATTGCTTTACATCCGCATGTAGAAGGGCAGGTTTGTGAACACTGCAAGGTGGTCTATAAACCGAAGAAATAAACGAAGGATCTTGATTTTGGTGCCTTTTTATTTCGTATTGGTTACAAAAAACTTGTCTCACTTCCATTAATTAGCTGATTAGCATGACCTTTATAGATTATTATAAAATCCTTGGGATCTCAAAAAATGCAACCAAGGATGAGATTAAAAAAGCCTACCGCAAACTGGCGCGTAAATTTCATCCAGATGTAAACCCCGGAGATAAGGAGGCTGAAAAGAAATTCAAGGAGATCAATGAAGCCAATGAAGTACTAAGTAATCCTGAGAACAGGGCAAAATACGATGAGTATGGAAAGGACTGGCAACATGCAGAGGCTTTCGAAAAGGCAAAACAACAACAGCAATACAATCCCAGACAACAAACTGGCTATCAACGTAGTTCTGATGAAGATTTTTCGGACTTTTTTAGTGCCATGTTTGGTGGTGGTCAGAGAGGCAGAGGCCGCAGTATGCAATTCCGGGGACAGGATTTTAATGCTGAATTAGCACTTAGCCTGGAGGATGTGTACCGAACCCATAAGAGAACCCTGACCGTAAATGGAAAGAATATTCGACTTACTATCCCTGCTGGAGTAAAGAACGGCCAGGTCATTAAAATAAAAAAGTATGGGGCCGAAGGTATTAACGGAGGGCCAAGGGGCGATCTAAACATTAAGTTCTCTATTGTAAATTCTACCAAGTTCAGACGAGATGAGAATAATCTTTACACCTCCGTGGACCTGGATCTCTATACAGCACTTCTTGGTGGAGAGATCACTGTTGACACATTTGACGGGAAGGCCAAACTGAAAGTAAAGCCCGAAACTCCCAACGGCACTCAGGTAAAACTCAAAGGAAAAGGTTTCCCGGTATACAAAAAAGAAGGGCATTACGGAGATCTTTACATAATGTACAACCTAAAGATCCCGTCTAAACTTAGCGCCAAAGAGAAACAATTATTCGAGGAACTCGCTAAATTACGATCGTTATGAAAGAACAAGACCTCATACCCATTGGCACATTATGTGAGCAATACCGGCTCGAACTTTCTTTCTTTGAAGAAATGGGTGAGATCGGATTAATAGAATTGACAGTCTATAAAGGCAGTAAACACGTACATCAGGATGCGCTAAACCAAGTTGAAAAGATCCTGAGGATCCATCGGGAATTACATGTAAATTTAGAAGGAGTTGATGTCGTAATGAATATATTACAGCGGCAGGAACAATTAAGACAGGAATTATTAAGAGTGCAGAACAGATTGCGACGTTCGGTAATCCATAACGACGCCAACCGGCAAAATGTCATTGTCGACGACGACGCTGAACGCGTGATCAGTGTTATCGACTTTGGCGATATGCTGAATATCT
>NZ_CAMYKH010000031.1 GCF_947258935.1 uncultured Muriicola sp. | reverse complement strand
GAGGACGTACAAATCACTGGGGAAGAATTTCGCTTCGTTTTGGCCCAAAGGATTTTAAGCATAAGGATGTAGATGGTTTGGGAGACAACTGGCCCATTGGATATGAAGATGTTAAACCTTATTACGATAAAGTAGATAAGCTCATTGGAGTATTCGGAACCAATGAAGGTCTGCCTAATGATCCGGACGGATTTTTCCTTCCCCCGCCAAAACCAAGACTTCATGAGCTATTCTATATCAAAGGTGCCAGGCAATTGAATATTCCTGTGATCCCTTCACGTATGTCTATGCTCACCAAAAAGATCAATAATGATAGAGGGGTTTGTTTCTATTGCGGACAGTGTTCCAGAGCATGCCAGGTCTATGCCGATTTTTCATCGGGCTCTTGTCTGATCTTCCCTGCGCAGAAGAGTGGCGGCCAAATAGATCTCTATGTAAATTCTGTGGTTCGTGAAGTCACTACCAATGAGGAAGGTAAGGCAACCGGGGTGTCCTATATTAATAAGGATGACAGAAAAGAATATAAATTAAAAGGCAAAGTGGTTGTATTGGCTGCCTCGGCATGCAGTTCGGCCCGTATCCTCCTTAATTCCAAAAGTATGAACCGGAAGATGTACAATGAAGATGGGGTAGGAGGAATGCATGTGTATACGCCATGGTGGCTAGACAATAAGAACCTCGATTTCCCACGTGGATACCATATTGAAGTATGGGGAGGTATAGGTATGCCCAACTACGGCTTTGGCTTTAACCCCAATGATTTCAATAAATTCTTTGGCTTGCCAACCGGGGGATACGGGGCCGGCTTAAGAGAAGATGTAAAAAAATACTACGGTTCTGTCATTGGCTTTGGAGGTAGAGGAGAAGCTATTGCCAGAGAAGATAATTATTGTGAAATAGATCCAACCACGGTTGATGAATTTGGGATCCCCGTTTTGCGCTTTAATTATAAATGGTCCGATTATGAGCGAAATCAGGCGAAGCATATGCAAAGCACTTTTGAAGAACTTATACATGGAATGGGTGGAGAGCCACTTGGAGATACGCCTACCAAGGAACAAGATTACGGCTTGCTGAATCCCGGACAGATCATACATGAAGTAGGAACAACCCGTATGGGAGATGATACTAAGAGATCGGTCGTAAACCGTTACCAGCAATTGCACGATGTAGACAATGTGTTTATTACGGATGCAGGTCCGTTTGTTTCGCAGGCCGATAAGAATTGTACGTGGACCATCCTGGCATTGTCCTGGCGGGCGTCGGACTATATCGTGGAACAACTAAAACAACAAAACATCTAAGTTATGGATAGAAGAAAGAGTATAAAATCAATTCTGCTTGGAACCGTTGCGGGCGGACTTGTTATACACGGATGCAAGCCGGGAGAAGAAAATGCGGAAGACTTAAAGGGCCTGATAGCAGACAACAAGTTTTTTGGCAGAACTCCGGAAGAACTGGAAGAAATTGCGAAGCTAAATGCCGAACAATTTCTGAATCCGCACGAATTGGAGACCATTGAGGTGCTCAGTAATTTGATCTTACCTCCTAATGAAAATGGCGGGCCAACAGAAGCAGGAGTTCCTGAATTTGTGGAGTTTATGGCAAAGGATATTCCTGAGCTTCAAACAACATTACGTGGCGGACTCATGTGGCTAGATCATAAAAGCAATACAGAATTCGGAACCGAGTTTAAGATCACTCCCGAAGCATCCCAAAAAGAGATATTGGATGCCATCGCTTTTTACGATACAAAGATCCCTATGGATGACCATCCCCTGGAGGTTCAATTCTTTAATTTGATGCGTAACTTAACCCTTACCGGGTACTACACCTCTAAAGTAGGAATAGAAGACCTTGGATATAAAGGAAACATGCCCAATATTTGGGATGGAGTACCCCAGGAAGTGCTAGATCAGCATGGCATGGCATATGATGAGGAATGGTTAGCCAAATGTGTGGATCAGAGTAAACGTGGCGAAATTGCCGTTTGGGACGATCAGGGAAATTTACTCACTTAGAAATTTGAAGACTTAGAAAAGATCAATTTATCAGTATATAACTATGAAATTCACTAGGACATTTATTGCATTACTCGCATTTTCATTTCTTACTCTGCCAGAAGTGCAGGCCCAGGAAGTGGGGATACAGTTGTACAGCCTAAGAAATCAATTTAAAAAAGATGTGGAAGGTACACTCAAAACGATTCATGACTGGGGCATTACCAAAGTTGAAGGCAGAGACACTTATGGGCTGCCTTTGGATGAGTTTCTGACCTTACTTAAAAAGTACGATCTGGAAGTGGTGAGTTTAGATGTTTCATTTGAAGAATTGGCCGATGATCCGGAAGCCGTGGCCAAAAAGGCAAAAGCATATGGGGCCTCCTATGTAATGTGCCCCTGGATCCCTCATAAGGGTGATGATTTTACCATTGAAGACACCAAAAAGGCTGTTGAGGTCTTTAATAAAGCCGGGGAAGTTCTGGACAGGGACAATATTATATTGACCTATCATGCGCATGGGTATGAATTCAGACCCTATGGATCTGGTACTCTGTTCGATTATATGTCTGAAAATGCGGAGGACTTTTACTTTGAAATGGATGTGTACTGGTTTCAGCACGGTGGTGCAGATCCTATGGAGTATTTAAATAAATACCCAGATCAGTTCGTTTTGATGCACTTAAAGGATATGGAAAAGGGAATTAAAGGAGACAATACAGGTCATGGGGATGTAGAAACCAACGTGGTGCTGGGTGCCGGACAAATTGCTATGGCCGAACTTGTGGCCAAGGCGAAAGAATTGGGGATAGAATATATGTTTATTGAGGACGAATCTTCCAGGGTTGTGGAACAAGTTCCAAAAAGCCTTGCCTTCCTAAAAAGTTTGGAGGATCAGTAAAACCAGGCATTTGCAGATAACTTAGTTATTTTTTATTGCCACTCCTACCATAGAATCTGCTGTTCCATAATATAGGAACCATTGATTTTTATAGTACACCAGGCCTTCTATAAAGGTGGTTCCTGCTGCGTACTGGCCGCTGGTCTCATGAGGCAAACTTGGGCAAATAAACGGTTCTGGTAATCGCTTTAATAACTTTGCCGGATTCTCCTTACTAAATAAGACCTGGCCTCCGCAATAAGTGTTCTCTGCAACCATGGTACCGGCATCCGGACCACTTAGGTTCTTCCCATTATAAAGAAGCAAAATGCCATCATCCGTATATATTGCCGGTGGTCCTGGTTCTACCAGATGGCTGTCAAAATCCTTCAGGGTAGGTTCAAAGACATGGAGGAGTTCCCCATTTTCGTCTAACAGAGGATCCCAATGGATTCCGTCTGTTGATTTTGCCAGGTTTACAAATAACTCTCCCCAGTACATCCAGTACTGATCCATGATCTTTTTAGCGATAAGTCGACCGTTTACCAACTCGGTTACTACGGATCCTGATTTGCTCCAGGTATCAAGAAATTTTCCATTGTAGGCCCTTTCAAACACAGGTCCTTCTTTGGTCCAATTTCTGAGATCATCAGAGGTAGCAGCCGAAAGTCTGGCTACATCTTTATTCCAGCTGGTATACATCATTAGATAAGAACCATCTGGCAGCTCAACAACCCTGGGATCTTCAACACCTCCGGGATGATCCCATTTTGCAAAAGCATCATTATCCGGAAAGAGTACAGGATCGGGTAATTTGTCAAAGTTAATTCCATCGGTGCTGTAAGCCAGACCAATTCTTGAGGTCCTTCCTCCCAATATGGCAGCAGGATTGTCTTCTGCTCTGAACAAAAGGAAAATGGTATCATTGCGCACTATGGCACCCGGATTAAAGACGTCTGCTTTTTGCCATTGTACTACTTGCTGATCTATGGGATTTAAAAATATAGCCGCACTATCTGCTTGCATAATAGGGTTGGTTGCGGGCTTTTCAAATCCCAGTAACCACGGTTGCTGTGCTGTTGAACAAGAGTTAGTAAGGAAAGCGAGGATCAGGAACAATGCTGGGAGACTTCTCATGGTTACTTTTTAGATTAGTTTATTGGCTGAGGCAGCCTTCCTGTTGTATTTTTGAGACAGGAATCCCACACTCTTTGAAAGATACAGCTTTTTAAGATTATCCTTACTTTTAAAACCGTATTAGATAGTATTTAATAATAAAATATAGCATTGAAAAAATTACCGTTTCTACTAGTTATTGTTTTTATCATCTGGAGTTGCAGGGAGAAAGTAAAGGAGTCGGCTGCAGAACAAGCATCGCAGTCGGAGGAAGTAGTTCAGGATTCGGTTATCCCCGAGGCATCTAAGCCACTTCCTTCACTTGATGTTGTATCGGATACTACCTTTATCAGACTGGCAGATTTCAGTGAGGATTTTGCCTATGAATTACGGTATGCCACTGAAAACAATTTTTTAAAGACCAAAGTATACGATTGTGCGGAGTGTTATACAAGAAGTAAAACAGCTAAAGCATTAATAGCAGCTAACAATATATTTAAGGAAAAAGGGTTTCGCATCAGATTTTTTGATTGCTACAGACCCAATTCAGTGCAATATAAGATGTGGGAGATCTTTCCCAACCCACAGTATGTGGCAGATCCTGTAAAAGGATCTATCCATAATAAGGGTGGTGCAGTAGACATTACCCTGGAAACCCTGGATGGCATAGCATTGAATATGGGTACTGATTTTGACTATTTCGGGAGAGAGGCACATCATGATCATTTGCAATTACCAGATGAGGTGTTGCGAAATAGGGCTTTGCTGAAAGAAGTCATGGAGGCCCATGGGTTCTGGTCTATCCGAACAGAATGGTGGCATTATAATCTTGGTGCTGCTACGAATGACCCGGTGGCCAATTTTAAGTGGACCTGCCCTTAGGGGAATTTTATTTTATGGCATTGTATAAGGATGCGTTCTCCTGTGCAATCTGTTGTAAAGAACAAATACTCATCTCCTCCGTCCAAAATTTTGTGTTGTTTTCGCAGTTGAGCGACGGTTACCGGGAAATTCCTTGTTGTGATATTAGCCTTTTTGTTCTTAAAAGCCTTCATATTCTTTTTGTTGTAAGGAATGACCTTTAGGATCTCAAAAGTCCGTCCCGGGAATTCCATACGGGTATTAGCCGTGTATAGATGGGAATGTTCCTGCAGTTTATTTAATCCCAGGGTGGCGCCCAGTACCTTAAAGCCACCCGATTTAAGCAGGGCAGCGTTAGGTTCATATAAATAACGCAAAGGCACTGAGAAATCGCTCATAGTGTGCTTTTCCTTTTGCCAATAAAAGTTGAACACTTCATCGCCCGTGTTAGTAATGTTAATCGTTTTAATATGGAGATCCTCGGGAGCGGGAGAATTCTTTAGAATCCAAAGTAATTCTTTTACCTCATTATTAACGGCTACTACGTGAATCTCGTGCACATGTTGCAATTCAATAATTCCGGCCGTAATATCGAGCAGGGGAGAGGTCTTAAGCAGTAGATGATTAGTGCGTGAAAAAATACGATCTAGGTGGAGGGATATGTTTGGGGTACAGTCTTCAAGTTTATAGACCTTATTTTTGGAGACATCTCGTCTACTGGGATCCACATAGATCCAATCGAATCTCAGATCAGTGCTTTGCAGGAATTCTATCCCATCACTACAATGAGTTTCCATATTGTCAACTCCTAAGATTGAACTGTTATGAGATACAATTTGGCATAATTCCTTGTCCCATTCAAAATGGTAAACCCGTGCTATTTTCTGACTAAAAAAATAAGCATCAACTCCAAAGCCACCAGTCAGATCTGCAAGGGTTTTTCCATCCACCAGAGTGGCCTTATACCGGGCAGTTATTTCCGAGGAGGTTTGTGCTATATGTAACTTATTGGGGTAGTAAATCCCTGGTGTATTAAACCAGGTTGGCAACTTGGATTGGGCCTTTTTCTTACTCTCGATCTGCTGAACAAGTTCTTTTTGTGAAATATCCTTAAAACGGGGTTTAGAAAGCATAACTGACAGGATGTCAGCATTCAAATAATTTTCTATAAATACTTGTACACCAGTATTTAGTATATTTTTATTCAAACTAATACTATAAGTTTTCAGTGATTTGTTTTACGATCTTATTATCGGATAAAAATTCCTTTAAAATCACTTTTATGGCGGTATAACCGGGCACTGCCACTATCAAGCCAAGCACACCAAATAGTATACCGGCAATTATTATAACCAGAAAAATTTCGAGGGGATGCGACCTCACACTATTGGAAAAAATAATAGGCTGTGAAAAGAAATTATCGATCAGTTGGCCAAACACAAAACCGATAAAAACATAGCCGGTATTTGGTAAAACAACAGACGTAAAGTCGGCACCAAGATTGGAGGTCATAGACAGGACAATCATGAACACAGCACCGATGATCGGACCCACATATGGAATGACATTGAACAGGGCACAAAGGAAAGCGATCAATATAGCATTTGGGATTCCTGCAAGCAGCAAGACAATGGTATAAATAACAAACAAGATCAGGATCTGAAATAATAATCCAACGAAATAACGCGATAGTAAGCTATTGATCTTTTCAATAGACTTACTCATACCAATTTCCTTGTCATCAGGAACAAAGGCGAGCAGGCCTCTTTGTAAGAGCGAAGAATCTTTAAGAAAGAAAAAAGAGATGAACAATACCGAAAAAAGACCTATGCCTGCGGCACTCAGGGTATTTACAAATGAGTTAAGAAAATTTGGAATAAAGCCGATATCGAATCCTTGTACAATATTCCTTTCAAATGCCGTGCCTTTGATAATATCGTTAAACTGTTCTGGTGAGGCACCAAAATAGAGAGTGATCTTCTGATACAGCGTAATGAATTTAGTTCTAAGATCTTCTATATTCAATAGAGATAAATTGGCAGCTTGTTCGTTAATCAGTGGGAAGAACAGGGCAATGATACCTGCAAGAATGCCTACCATCAACACCATAGTAACAACCACAGCCAAGGTATTTGGAAATTTAATTCTGCGTCTAAGAAATAGGACCACTGGTCTTCCGATAAGGGCAACCACCGCAGCCATAGACAAATAAGCCAGGACAGATCTAATTTCATACAGGAAATAAAAAAGAACTGCAAGACCCACCAGGATCCCCACGGCTCTCAGAATCCCATTTGATACTATTTTTGAGTTCATAAATTAATTTTTGAAGGCATATTGAATAATGTTTGCGCCCATTTGGAGGGCTTTTTGTCTTACTTCTTCAGGATCATTATGAACTTCCGGATCTTCCCAACCATCTCCCAGATCGCTCTCATATGTAAACAGGAGGATCAAACGGTCTTCATTAAAAATACCAAAGGCCTGAGGTCTTTTCCCATCGTGCTCATGGATCTTGGGCAGACCATCCGGAAACTGAAATTTCTGAGAGAAAATAGGGTGGTCAGGACCCAATTCTTCCATTTCTTTATCTGGAAAGACTTTTTTTAGTTCCTTTCTGAGATAAGGCTCCATCCCATAATTGTCATCTATGTGGAGGAAACCACCGGCCAGGAGATAGGTTCTTATATTCAGAGCCTCTTCATTTGAGAAAAAGACATTACCGTGCCCGGTCATATGAATAAAGGGATATTGAAAAAGTCCTGTACTGCCTGCTTCTACAGTCTGAGGTTTAGAATTAATTTCAGTGCGAATGGTTTTATTACAAAAACGGATAAGATTAGGAAGTGCTGTAGGGTTAGAATACCAATCGCCACCCCCCTTGTATTTAAGAACTGCTATTTCTTGCGCCTGCGTAGGAAGAGATGCCATCAAGGTGATAAGAAGTAAAAGCATGGTACGTTGCAACATAGAATATCGACCTAATTATTGATCCAAATGTACGTAATATCAATTTTACATAAGCAGCATCTTACGCTATGCATAGTCTTAAAGTTATAACAACTTTAACGGCTGTTAAAGACTGCTACGGTAGTGCAGGCGTAGATGGCGGCTGTTTCTGTGCGTAATCTGCTTTCTCCCAGAGAAACGGGCAAGAAGCCATTCTCATAGGCCTGGTCTACCTCTCCCTCAGTAAAGTCGCCTTCCGGCCCTATCAAAATGGTAATTGGCTTGTCTGGGGCAATACGTCGCTTTAATTCCATTTTTTCTCCTTCATGACAATGAGCGATGAATAAAATACCAGCGTGCTTTTTTTTCAGATACTCCGTAAAAGTGATCGGCGTATGTAGCACAGGTAGAAAGGTTCTGAGGGATTGTTTCATAGCCCCTTGAATAACTTTCTGCAGGCGATCCATTTTCAATGTTTTGCGTTCAGACCTGCTACAAATAATGGGTGTTATCTCGTTTACTCCTATCTCTGTAGCTTTTTCCAGGAACCATTCGAACCTATCATTACTTTTCGGTGGAGCCACCGCCATATGCAGAGAATGCATTTTTGCATGTCTTTTCTGGGCAGAAACCACCATTGCGGTAGTATGTTTAGGATCTACATTGACCAATGATGCCACAAACAACCAACCTTTTCCATTGGTAACATGAAATTCATCACCTTTCTTTTTACGCAGCACTTTTAAAAGATGCTTGCTTTCGTCTGCCTGAAGGGTGAATTCTTTGGTTGTCTTTGAGATCTCCGGATTGTAAAATAATTGCATATTCTTTCTGTATTCAAAGTGTTAATTTGCGACGAGCATGTTCTATGCCTAGCTCTATCCAATGCTGAAGCATTTCCTCTGTTTCCAGACCTTCAGGTGTCACATATATAAATTCTTTCATCGGTTTATTTGTAAAATCCATTGGTTGCACATGTTGGTTTTCTAGCGCCTGCTCCATTTTCTCAGAAACTACACGCACCATGAGCTTTTCTTTCATAACCCCTATGGTCATTTTTCCCTTTAACAAGAAGGCTAATCCACCAAACATTTTTTTCTCTGTTATATATGAGTGTATAGAAGTTGGATACAACTTCAGAGAAATACGAATTCGTTGCGCGAGAAGTTCATCGAATGCCATGATCTGGTAATAAATAATATAGGTGAATTTCCGGAAATAAAGGTATGAGATTTTTGTAAACTTTGATAGAATAGATTACAAAAGTCCTGGAGACAACTACTCCAATTCAAATAAATTTTAAGGAATTATATAACGTGCCTTTGCCGTGACGCTCTGATCGGTAAAATTATCATCAAGATACTTTAGATACCCTACGATCCCTATCATAGCTGCATTGTCTGTGCAATATTCAAATTTGGGAATAAAGGTTTTCCAGCCAAGGGATGTTTCAGCCTCTTTAAGGGCAGAACGTATTCCTGAATTGGCAGATACTCCGCCACCTATGGCCACTTGTTTTATACCCGTCTGTTTAACTGCTTTCTTTAATTTGTCCATTAGGATGCCAACTATGGTGTACTGAATGGAGGCACAAATATCTTCTTTGTGCTGTTCTATAAAATTGGGATCTTTCGCAACTTCCTTCTGAATAAAATATAGAATACTGGTCTTTAGGCCACTAAAACTAAAATCGAGGCCTTTCACCTTTGGCCTGGGAAATTTGTAGGCCTTAGGGTTACCTACCTGAGCAAATTTGTCAACCAAAGGTCCACCGGGATAGGGCAGTCCCAGGATCTTTGCTGATTTGTCAAAGGCCTCACCAACTGCATCATCCAGGGTTTCTCCCAGGATCTCCATATCAAAATAATTACGTACCAGGACAATTTGTGTATGACCACCACTGATGGTTAATGCGAGAAAAGGAAATGTAGGTTTATCAAATCCTTTTTCCGAAATAAAATGAGCCAGAATATGGGCTTGCATATGATTTACTTCTATCAAAGGAATGCCAAGACCAAGCGCCATTGATTTGGCAAAAGAGGTGCCCACAAGTAAAGATCCCATAAGACCCGGACCCCTCGTAAAAGCTATGGCTGATAGCTGATTTTTATCGATATTTGCATTGGCTAGTGCCTGATGGATCACGGGAACAATATTTTGTTGATGAGCTCTGGAGGCTAATTCTGGAACTACACCACCAAATTCCTCGTGTATTTTTTGGGTAGCAACCACATTGCTAAGCGTAGTATCATTGCATAAAACAGCTGCTGAAGTATCATCGCAAGAAGATTCGATGGCGAGTAGGTATATATTTTGTTTTTTCACCTAGCTTTGGAATAATTATTGGTCGTACAAAGGTAAATCATAAAGCCCTATCAAAAAACTTAGAAAAATACTGATAAGAGTGCTCCTGGCAGTATTGCTTATAGTGGTTCTTGGCTCCATTGTATTGTCCTTACCTTATGTTCAAACCAAATTGGCAAACTATGCTACCAGCTCCATTAACAAGGAGTATGGAACCAATATCAACATAGACAAGCTACGTGTTTCATTGATCTCATGGGATACATCTCTCAAAGGAATTTTTATTCAGGATTACAAACAAGACACCCTTTTCTATATCAATGAACTTACCACCTCTATTTTAAGTATTCGTAATTTAATTGGGGGCAGTCTTGAATTTGGGGATATTGAGGTAGATCAATTAAACTTTAAGTTAAAGACCTATAAAGGAGAAACGAACACCAATCTTGACGTATTCGTAGAAAAATTAGACGATCATAAGCCAAGAGATCCTGAGACTCCGCCATTTTATTTTACATCCTCAGACGTATCTATTGAGAATAGTAAATTCCGAATGATCAATGAAAATCTTGAAACTGCGGAAACTTTAGATTTTCGTGACTTGAATTTAAACGCGTCCGATTTTCAAATTTTAGGCCCGGAGGTTACTACCAACATCGACGCATTATCACTTAGTAGTAAAAGTGGAATAGAACTTAGTAAACTGGCCACTTCTTTTAAGTACACCAAACAACAAATGAGATTTGATTCCCTGGACATCCAAACACCGAGATCGCATCTTATTGGCAATCTGGTATTTGATTACAACAGGGAAGACCTCTCTGACTTTCTCAACAAAGTGAATATCACAGCGGTTTTTCAGGATTCAAAGGTATCTCTGGATGATGTTAATATTCTAAGCAAACAGTTTGGCGAAAAAAAGGAAGTGCTATTTTCAGCTTCCATGAATGGAGTCCTAAATGATCTCAATGTGAACGAAGTGTTTCTGACTACCGAAAATACAGGGATCAGGGGCGATTTTAATTTCAAAAATCTGTTTACAAAGGATGATCCTTTTTTATTACAGGCGGGCATTAAGAATATTACCACCAGTTATTATGAATTAAGATCCTTGATGCCGGAAGTACTGGGCACCTCTATTCCTAATTTCTTTTCAAAATTAGGGCAATTCACCGTACGTGGTGATGCCTCTATTACCGAATCTTCTGTAGATACCAGAGTGAACATTAACAGTAGTATTGGAAGTAGTTATGTAGATCTTAGCCTTACCGATGTGAACAACATAGACAATGCAAAATACAAAGGCTTTGTATCACTTATAGATTTTAACCTGGGCAAGTTTGTGAACGATGATAATCTGGGAATTACCTCCCTGGATGTAAACGTGGAAGGACAGGGTTTTGCCAAGAATAAATTGAATACAGAGGTTGTTGGGCAAGTGTATAGTCTTCAATTCAATAAGTATGACTATAAAGATGTCAGTGTTTCGGGGATCCTGAAGGACCAATTGTTCGATGGATCTTTGGTGAGTAAGGACGCCAACTTCAATCTGGACTTTAAGGGATTGGCCGATTTTGGCGGTACGGTTAATAATTTTAATTTCAATGCCTCCGTAGCCTATGCCGACCTTAAGAAATTAAATTTTATAAATGATAGTGTCTCTATTTTTAAAGGAGATGTTATCATGAATGTCTCAGGAAGTACCCTGGATGATGTAGTTGGAAACATCACTTTTAGCAGTACGAACTATCAAAACATCAATAACACCTATTTTTTTGAAGACTTCAATGTGGTTTCCTCTTTTAGCCAGGACTCTATTAGGAGTATAGAAATAAACTCCCCGGATATTATCACCGGCTTTATGAGAGGCAAGTTCAAAGTAAATGAATTAGACAAGCTTCTTCGGAATTCCATTGGAAGTATATATACCAATTACAAACCATTTGATATTTCCGAAGGGCAGTCGCTCGATTTTAATTTTAAGATCTATAATAAAATTGTGGAGGTATTTTTTCCGGAAGTGGCTTTTGATCCAAACACCTTTATCCGCGGCAATATTGTTTCAGATGAAGGCGATTTTAAACTAAATTTCAAATCGCCCAGGATCGCGGCCTTTGAAAATGTATTTGATAGTATTGATGTAAAGATCGATAATAAGAATCCGCTTTTTAACACCTATGTTTCCATAAAGGATGTATCTACCGTGTACTATGATGTACAAGACTTTAGTCTTATCAATACCACATTGACGGACACACTTTTTTTCAGGACCGAATTTAAAGGAGGTAAAGAGTTTAATGACATTTTCAACCTTAATTTCTACCATACTTTTAATACACAAAATAGGTCGGTCATAGGTCTTAAAAGGTCCGATATAAACATTAAAGGAAATACATGGATCCTAAATAAAGACGGGGATCAGAAAAACAAGGTGATCGTTAACCGGACGTTAGATAGTATTCAGATTCAGGAGATCGTCATGAACAATGACGACAGGGAACAGATCCGATTAAGAGGAGAGTTGGCAGATTCTACCTATAAAGATCTTCAACTCGATTTTAAGATCGTTTCACTGAGCAAGATCGCACCTGAAATTGACAGTCTAAAATTAAAAGGTGAGATCAACGGAACATTGAATATTTTACAAAAGGATGATATTTATCTCCCAAGCTGTAACCTGGAGATCTCAGATTTTGGGGTGAACGATATTACCTTAGGCGAATTAACAATAGGGATCGTTGGTAACCGAGATCTTACTGAATACGTGGTCAATTCTCAGATAGCTGATCAGGGCATAGAAAAGTTTAGTCTGCTTGGCAATTTTGACAATAGGGATGATGTGCCCAATGCAGATCTCATGGCTAATTTCAGTAATTTTAATTTGGAACCTTTTAGTCCGCTTGGTGAAGGGGTAATAACAAATATCAGAGGGCTTCTGAATGGAACCGCTCAAATTAAAGGAGACCTTAGAAATCCGGATATAAGTGGATTGCTGACCCTCAACGAAGCAGGGATCGCCATACCATATTTGAATGTAGACTATGCATTTGGACCAAATTCTACCGTAAGGTTATTCAATCAGACCTTTGATTTTCAGAATATTCAGTTAACGGATGTTACCATGAATACGAATGCTTTCTTAGATGGAACCATTAAGCATCAATTTTGGGATGATTGGAGTTTGGATCTGGACGTGAATACCAATAACAATCGTTTTTTAATTTTAAACACGCCTTTCGAAGAAGAGATCTTGTATTACGGTACAGGTTTCCTCAATGGACAGGGGAGGATCTTTGGACCCACTAAAGCACTTACTATTAAAGTGAATGGAGCTACAGCGCCCGGAACTTCATTAAAGATACCACTTAGTGATGTGGCCTCAGTAGGGGATTATTCCTTTATTAATTTTATTGAGAAACAAGACCAACAAACCTTTGAAGTAGAAAGAACTCTGAAGGATTATGAGGGATTGGAATTAAACTTCGACCTCGATGTTACTCCAGATGCCGAGGTGGAGATCGTTGTAGATCAAAAGACAGGAAGTTCTCTTAAAGGCACAGGAGAGGGAATCTTGCTCATTGAGATCAATACGAATGGTAAATTTAATATGTTCGGTGATTTTGTAGTGGTTACCGGGACCTATAATTATCGCTTTGGAGGAGTGATCGATAAATCATTTACCGTTAAGCCCGGAGGTAGTATTGTATGGGATGGTACACCTCTTGCCGCTCAGCTTGACATGGAAGCTGTTTACTCACTAAATGCCAATCCGGCACCTTTATTGGACAACGCCGGAGTAACCAGAAGAATTCCAGCTGATGTTGTAGTAAAACTAACCGGAGAGTTAGAGAGACCTACGATCGATTTTAAAATAGAATTCCCGGGTACAAGTTCTATTGTGAAGTCAGAATTAGAATACAAACTTCAGGATCCAACTGTAGAAGAGCGAAACGCCTTTTTCCTCCTGGCTCAGGGGACCTTTGTAGACGAAGGCAGCGGACTTAATCAACAGGCCGTAACCGGGAATTTGATACAAACGGCTTCTGGCCTCGTCAATTCATTACTGGGTGGGGGCAATGATAAGTTCGATTTTGGATTTTCGTTGGAACAAGGAACCTTGGATCCAAGTCAGGTTCAAACCGAGAACAGATTAGGGGTAACAGTTTCTACGAGGATCAGTGACAGGGTATTGTTTAATGGCCGGTTTGGAGTTCCGGTTGGTGGGGTAAGTGAAACTGTAGTGGCGGGTGATGTTGAGGTTCAGGTTTTACTAAATGAAGAAGGTACACTGCGAGCAAAGATCTTCAACAGAGAAAATGAGATCCAACAGTTCCTGGCAGATCAAACGGGATATACGCAGGGGATAGGACTTTCATATGAAGTAGACTTTAGTACGTTTAGCCAACTGCTTAAAAAAGTATTTAGTCCGAATAAAGTAGATGATTCGTCAACTGCAAACCCCAGAAAAGTGAGAAGTACCATGGGGAAGGACAGTCTGGTGAAATTCTATCAAAAACCAAAAAATTTGCCAGTAAATCAAAAATAACGGGCATTGATTTTCCACCTAAAACAAGATCCCAAATAGTGAGGTAACGAATGAGATCGGTTGAGAATAAAAGAAAAGACTCTGGATATACAGAGCCTTTTCTTATTCAAAATAAATCTTAAGCAATGGTGATTTTTTTGTCCAGGTAAACATCCTGGATGGTATTCAAAAGCGATACTCCCTCGTTCATAGGTTTTTGAAAGGCCTTTCGCCCTGATATTAATCCCATACCACCAGCGCGCTTGTTAATTATTGCTGTTTTTACAGCTTGTGCCAAGTCGTTTTCTCCTGAAGAACCTCCTGAATTGATTAATCCGGCTCTTCCCATCAGACAATTGGCAACTTGGTAACGTGTGAGGTCTATAGGATGCTCAGAAGTTAATTCTGAATATACTTTCTCATGAGTTTTAGCGAAATTTATGGCTGTGAATCCTCCATTGTTTTCGGCTTGTTTTTGTTTTACGATGTCGGCCTGTATGGTAGAAGCCAAATAGTTCGCCTGTCCGGTTAAATCTGCTGAAACGTGGTAATCCGTTCCGTGTGTCTTAAAAGCAGGATTTCGAAGATAGGCCCATAATACAGTGACCATTCCCAACTCATGAGCGTATGCAAAAGCTTCTGTCACTTCTTGGATTTGTCGTGTACTTTCCGGGGATCCATAATATATGGTAGCACCCACAGCAACGCAACCCATATCAAAGGCCTGGTCAACACTGGCAAACATGATCTGATCAAATTTGTTTGGATAGGTAAGTAGCTCATTGTGGTTTAATTTCAAAATGAAAGGAATCTTGTGGGAATATTTTCTGGCTACGGTGCCCAGTACTCCTAAAGTGGAAGCTACGGCATTACAACCACCTTCAATAGCCAGTTCTACTATTTTTTCCGGATCAAAATAGATGGGATTGGGCGCAAAGGATGCTCCTGCTGTATGTTCAATACCTTGGTCAACGGGTAAAATGGATACATATCCCGATTTTCCCAAACGTCCTGAATTAAACAAAGTTTGCATGTTTCTTAGGACGATGGGATTTCTATCGGACGGGCTCATTACCCGTTCAACAAAATCTGCCCCGGGAAGATGAATTTGGTTTTTGCTAATAGTTTTACAGTCATGACCGAGTAAATATTCGGCATCTTTTCCTAGAAGTTTTTCAATGTTTATGGACATATGGCAAAGTTTTAGATGAATATATAAAGATACGTCGAAAAGGCCTTTTATTAAGATTTTCGCACACTTTTTATACCCAAAACCGGTGTTTTTCTCCCGTTATTTTATTACTTTAACGAACCTTGTTTTCGCAAGGTTTTTTTGTGAATCATTAAAGCATTTGGAGTATGGCTAACATAAAAAAAATTAAAGGCACTATTGGCATTCTAACTGGTGGGGGAGATGTTCCAGGACTTAACCCTGCCATAAGGGCTGTAACTTTCCGGGCAATTCGCGAGGGATACCGGGTACTAGGCTTTAAAAGAGGATGGGCAGGTGTAATTGATATTGTGAGGAATAAGAAGTATGACAATAGCAATAATTTCGCTGAACTTTCAAAAGCTGTTGTCAATAAAGCGGCAAGAACTGGGGGTACCTTTTTGCACACTTCCAGAACGCGTCCCAGTCATGTGGCAAAAGATATGGTGCCAAAGCATCTCAGGGATAGTTATGATAAGGAAATGAACGACCTTACTCCTGAGGTTATCAAAAACCTCGATTGGCTTGGTGTAGATTATCTAATTCCAATAGGAGGTGATGACACCTTGAGTTATGGTGTACACCTCTTTAAAAAAGGCATAAAAGTAATGGCTATTCCAAAGACTATGGACAATGATGTTCCTGGTACGGATTATTGCATTGGCTTTAGCACCTGTGTTACCAGAACTATCAGCCTAACCAATAGCCTCAGGACAGCTGCAGGCTCACATGAAAGATTTCTGGTTCTGGAGGTATTTGGGCGTTATGCTGGCTTTACGGCCATGTTACCTACACTTGCCGGAGCAGCACATCGATGCTTAATTCCGGAAGTACCATTCAATATAGATCAGCTTGCGGAGTTACTTACCAAAGATCGAAATGATAATCCCAGTAACTATTCTATTGTGCTGGTTTCTGAAGGGGCTACTTTTGAGGGAGGTAAAATGACGTTTGAAGGAATGGAAAAAGATGCTTTTGGACATGCCAAACTGGGAGGTATTGGTGATGAGGTTTCCCTGGCATTAAAACGGGTGTCCCCAAAGTACAATGATGGGCAGGTGGTAAATGTCATAAATCAGAAATTGGGTTACCTGGTGCGGTGCGGTGATCCGGATTTTATTGATTCCGTTGTTCCCACTGCATATGGAAATCTTGCGTTGGACCTGATCCTTAAAGGAATTGATGGGCGAATGGTAGTACTAAAGAATGGCCGGTATGATCATGTCCCAATTGAAGTGGTTACAGATTCTAAGAAATTTGTAAACGTGGATAAATACTACAACCGGGAGAAGTTGCACCCATTCTACAAGAATTTTGAAATGCTGCCACTGTTTATTATGACCAACGATTAAAGGAGAATTTAGGATATCGGTAATTCCCGAAAATTGTATTCAGACCGGACCTCGTCTTTTGTCGGTCTAAACTTAAGAGGGTAGCCGTATTTTTTGAAGTGATATTATTAACATTTGGAATCAATTTTATTACGAAATCGATTTCGGGCTGCGATTTTGGCAAATAAAGAAGAATGCTAATTCATTTTATCCCAAAGTTTGCTAGCTTTGCATTTCTAATTTTTCTAATGGGGTCTAAAATAAAAAAGATTGCAGTTTTCACATCAGGAGGCGATTCCCCAGGGATGAATGCAGCCATAAGATCTGTAGTTCGGACATGCGCATACGTAAAAGTCGATTGTATCGGAATTTATCGGGGCTATGAAGGAATGATCGAAGGGGATTTTGTTCCGTTAAATGCAAGAAGCGTCAATAATATTATCAATAAAGGGGGAACTTTTTTAAAGTCTGCCCGCTGCTCTGAATTTAGAACTATAGAAGGTAGGAAAAAGGCCTATGACCAGCTCAAGCGTGAAGGTGTGGATGCCATGGTGGTCATTGGAGGAGATGGTAGTCTTGCAGGGGCAGAGGTTTTATATAATGAATACAACATCCCATTCACCGGAATTCCAGGAACCATTGATAACGATATCTTTGGAACACGTTGTACATTAGGATTCGATACGGCTTTGAACACCGTTGTAGAGGCTATAGACAAGATCCGTGACACGGCCAGTTCACACCATAGGTTATTTTTTGTGGAAGTAATGGGAAGAGATGTAGGGCACATTGCCCTTAATGCAGGTATTGGTGGTGGTGCGGAGGAAATATTAATTCCGGAAGAAGATCTTGGACTAGAGCGTTTATTAGATTCCTTAAAGCGCAGTAAAGCCAGAGGGAAGTCGTCTAGTATTGTGGTCGTGGCTGAGGGAGACCGTACGACAGGAAAGAATGTTTATGAACTCAAGGAATATGTCGAAAAAAACTTACCGGTTTATGATGTTAGGGTTTGTGTTCTGGGCCATATGCAGCGAGGAGGTTCACCAACCTGTTTTGACAGAGTTCTGGCAAGCCGGATGGGTGTTAGGGCAGTTGAAGCATTGTTAGAAGGCAAGACCAATTTAATGGTAGGTATACGAGATAACACTATTATTCTTACACCAGTTAGTGAGGCCATTAATGGGAAAACCAAAATAGACAGGGATCTTATCAGGGTTTCTGATATCATGACTTTATAGGAATTAATTAAAAACTTAGAAAATGGCAACATTAAAAATTGGAATTAACGGATTTGGAAGAATTGGAAGGCTGGTATTTAGGATTATAGCTAATAGAGATGGTGTAGAGGTAGTAGCGATCAATGACCTGCTCGATGTGGAACACCTGGCCTATCTTTTAAAATATGACTCTGTTCATGGGCGTTTCGACGGAACCGTTACCGTAAAGGATGGAAACTTAATAGTCAATGGTAAGACTATCAGAATAACAGCAGAAAGAGATCCAAAGAGTATTAAATGGGATGCCGTAGGAGCAGAAATAGTAGCAGAGTGTACAGGTATCTTTACAACCTTGGAAACTGCTCAGTACCACATAGACGGAGGGGCAAAGAAAGTAGTTATTTCTGCACCTTCTAAAGATGCACCTATGTTTGTTATGGGTGTTAACCATAAAGATGTAAAAGCCAGTGATAAGATCGTTTCTAACGCATCTTGTACCACCAACTGTTTGGCACCACTTGCCAAAGTATTGAATGATTCATTTGGTATTGAAGAGGCGCTGATGACTACTGTACATGCTACAACAGCAACGCAATTAACCGTAGATGGTCCTTCTAAAAAGGACTGGAGAGGCGGTAGAAGTGCTATGTTGAACATTATTCCTGCTTCTACAGGTGCGGCCAAGGCAGTAACTAAGGTGATTCCTGAATTAGAAGGGAAGATTACCGGAATGGCATTCAGAGTACCAACTGCTGACGTTTCTGTGGTTGACCTTACAGTTAAGCTTAAAAAAGACACTTCCTATGAAGGGATAAAAAAAGCATTTAAAACTGCTTCTGAAGGATCATTAAAAGGGATCTTGGGATATACTGAAGAATCTGTGGTTTCACAAGATTTTATTGGGGATCCAAGAACTAGTATCTTCGATGCAGGCGCGGGGATAGAACTAAACTCTAAATTCTTCAAAGTGGTGTCATGGTACGATAATGAGGCAGGATATTCCAGCAAATTAGTAGACCTGGCCCAATATGTCCATTCCCTTTAGTAACAATATATAGAAACCATTGAAATCCTTGAGATAAGTAAAATTTGCTTATTTTAAGGATTTCTTTTTTTAAGCGCATTCATATGATTTTAATAGTTGATAGTGGAGCCACTAAGGCCGATTGGATTGCCCTGGATGACAAAGGAGAAGAAGTCTTTATGACACAGACACTGGGATTAAGTCCTGAGGTTCTAACCAGAGAAGTAATTGAAGACCGTCTCGCTAATAACTTTGAACTTTCCAAGAACAGGGATAAGGTAAAGCATCTTCATTTTTATGGTGCTGGTTGTGGGACCAACCGGATGAAAAAATTCTTAAAGAACATTTTTAAATCCTTCTTTAAAAATGCGAAGGCCGAAGTAAGGGAAGATACATATGCGGCCATATACTCTACAACCAAAATTGGTCATCAGGGCATCGTTTGTATTTTAGGGACAGGTTCTAATTGCAGCTATTACGACGGGCACCAACTTTTTCAGAAAGTGACCTCGTTGGGATATATCCCCATGGATGACGGCAGTGGTAATTTCTTTGGTCGGAAACTAATTCGTGATTATTACTTTCATAAAATGCCGCAGGTGCTGGGTCATAAATTTGCCAGTGAGTACAATTTAGATGCAGATGTCATAAAGGAGAATCTCTACAAACAACCCAATCCTAATACGTATTTAGCAACTTTTGCCCGTTTCTTGATTGAAAATAAAGATCATCCCTACTGTAAGGGTGTGATAGATAAGGGATTGCAACAATTTGTGAATAATTACATTATGCAATTTGAACTGGCCACCAAGGTTCCTATCCATTTTGTAGGGAGTATTGCCTATTTCCTGCGCGAGGAATTAAAAGCTGTATTAGAGCGCAATGACCTGGTAGCCGGTGTTATCAGGCAACGACCCATAGATGGCCTGGTAGAATTTCACAAGCAAACTATCTAACTGCGATCATTGAGATCTCTACATTGACAAACTTAGGAAGATTGGCTACTTCCACTGTTTCTCTCGCCGGAGCTGTAGCTGGGTCAAAATAAGATCCATATACTTCATTAATACTGGCAAACTGATTCATGTCCTTTACAAAGATGGAGGCTTTAACTACCTGGCCAAATCCCATACTCGCCTTCAATAAGATAGCCTTTAGATTTTCCATACATTGTTTTGTTTCAGCCTTAATATCACCTGAAATAAGTTCTCCAGAATTTGGATCCATTGGGATCTGCCCTGAAATAAAAAGAGTGTTTCCTGCCATAACAGCTTGATTATAAGGCCCTATAGGGGCAGGAGCCTTGGAGGTGTGAATGATCTTTCTGCTGCTCATAGTGGTATGATTTATAAAATAGTTATCGCCTTGTGCGTTGACTCCTGTTCTCCCATTTAAGATCCTGAAGAATGGAACTTTTGATACCAATAAAGAAGTACCATCGTTCAAAATTACCAAATGGTGTCCAGTTAAAACGCATATTAAAACTTTTCAGATCGCGTTCAAAACGCAACTGAGTTACAGTAAATCCTTTGTTTTTTATATCATACCCCGATGACACACCTACCTTCCAGCGTGGTGACAACTCAATATTCCCGGAAAACATAAGGGAATGATTAGAGAATTCGTTCTGCCTGTTACTATTGCTATAGGTAGCGGCATACTGTAAATTAAGGTCCCATGGGATCTTAGTACCATATCTGGGAATTTCAACATCATCCGGGTCCCTGTCCTTAAAACTACTCTCATTTAAATTATCGGCGGTTCCAAAGAGATCATCTGTGCGGCCGCCACTAGATTCTATGTAATTCTGCCCGTTATAGGGGTCTTCTTCCTCTTCTTTGCCATCTTCCTTGGGTTCAAAGTCTTTGCTACTTATCTTATAACTAATATTTGCCCGTGCATTTGTTAATCTGAATAGACTCCCACCATTTTTACTGTTAAAGGTATTGATACGTCTGCCGTTGTTATCAATAGCATAGGGATCCAGGCTGGCACCGAAGTTGACGGACATCTTATTTTTAAAGATATTGGTACCCCCGCTTATACTCACCGGACTTATTTTTAGGGAGTCGGCTTCAAAGTTGTACCCAGAAGACAAATTAAAGCTATTGAGGAGTTGTATTTTCTTTGGTTCAGTGGCCGTAGAATCCTTATCTTTTACTTTGGCCTCCAATGTATTTTGTAAAGAAAAGGTCATGGCATTAGACTTCCCCAGGCTCGGACTTCCGTAAATGGTATTTTGGAAGCGGGAATACTGAACAATGGCCCCGGTGGTCTCGTTGAGGTATTCATCGTAATACTGCTCAAAAGAAGGGGCATATCCATAACTAACAGTAGGACGCATTACATGTCTAATGGCCTGAAATTTCTTATCCTCACCAAAGGTAAATGTTCCATACAGGGTTGTTCCTACACTTGCACTAAAGTTATACTTGTTAAACCGATCGAAACCGCTAATGGTATCGGTTACTACTGTCTGTGTATCGGGATCAAAGCGCTTACCATAGGTTTCCAGCGTCCAGATATCTTCATAGTTTCCGCCCATCGTAACACTAAAATGTTTTGCCACCTTAAAATTGGTACTGATAGGGATGCGGTGCCTGGCGCCCACTTTGGCATCATCGAACATCTTCGCCGTTAAAAAGTCCTCGTCATTGGTACGAATACTATTTCGGCCATTAAGGTCATATTGGAAATTAACATTCTGTATGGCACCTTTCTTAATTCCTTCTCTTTTTGCAAACGGAAAAACCCGTTCCATACTCGCTTGCAATGTGGGCAGGGTTACATCTACTATATCAGTATTGGTATTTTGGTTATGAGTAGCCGTAAGACTCATATTTACCGATGGATAGGCCGGGAAGGTCTTAGAATAGGAAATAGAGGAAGATAAATTGTTGGTCTGAGTCAATGCCAGGTTCTGCTGTAAAAGGGAATTCCTGAAATATTGACTGCTCCCCAGGTTAACGGAGGCCGATAATCTGGAATTAGGATTGGCCTTGGGATCCTGTGAATGGGAGATCTGAATGTTATAAATTGTCCCCCGGCTGTAATCATCAAATCCCTTCTGACTTACTATCTGATTTTCATATCTGAAATTAACATTCCCCCTGTAACGGTAGCGTTTTGTGTAGACAGATTGACCTCTAAAACCATAACTGCCGTTGGTATAAAGATCTCCGGTTAAGGTTAGATCCACATAATCATTAATAGGAACGTAATATCCGGCATTCTGTAGAAAGTACCCTCGATCCGGATCATTGCCAAAAGTGGGCATCATAATCCCTGCAGTTCTGCCTACTGTTAAGGGAAAGTAGGCAAAAGGTAGCGCAATTGGCGTTGGTACATCAACTATGTACAGATTACTGAATCCGGCGATCACTTTTTTCTTGGGAACAAACTTTGCCTTACGCACCCGTATATAATAGTCCGGGTCTATAGTATCCTTGGAAGTAGTTAGCTTTCCTTCGCTCAAGAAATAAACAGAATCGTTCTCTTTCTTTGTTTTTTCAGCATATACCTTCATCGCATCACTCCCCAACTGGCCCAAACCTGCCTGTTGTTCCGTCCTTGAATTCCAAATGACCGCTTTTTGTGTATCAAAATTAAAACGAATAGAGTCCGGAATCACAACATTCTCTCCTTGTTTAAAATAAGGTAGCTGGGAATAATTTCCTAGGGAATCCTTAATTCGACCGGCATAAACTTCATTTTTTATGTAGTCCATAATAATGATCCCGGCTTTTAATTCGGTATCCTGATAGTAGATCTCAGCCTCATTGTATAAATATATCTTTTGATCTTTCTGGCTTAATTTTACGTAATCTTTGGCCTTGTATTGTATCTTATCAAGGAGCATGGAAGGCTTTTTCGGAACAGAATCAGCTCGTATAGAATCTGTCCTTACAGTGTCTGTCACAAGGGTCTGTGGAAGGGCAGGGGCTTTAATAGAATCTTGC
>NZ_CAMYKH010000030.1 GCF_947258935.1 uncultured Muriicola sp. | reverse complement strand
AATTTGTATCAATAAGTTTCTGTAAGATGGCTTTGCATACTTCGGTACGTTCCGCGACTTCTTGCTCAAGATCATTAGCGTGTTCTCCAAGAAATTCTGGGCTATTTTGAAGTTCCTGACGCACAATATTTCGCTCAATTGTCATACTCCTAAGATGCGGAAGGTTGGCAATTGTTTCACAAAATGGCCTTAGGTGCTTTTCCTGCTCCGAAATATCTCTTACAAAAACAACTTCTACTTGCTTATCTCCAATATTTGCCGGACTCAGCCGCATTCCCAGGGGAAATTGTGAACCATTTCGCTTTACGCCGAATAGATTTATATGTTCGACCATTTGCCATGGTTCTGTGTTCCTGGTATAAGATGATTTTTTGTCTTTTTGAACTTTTCTATTTTTTTGGGGAATACATACTTCCACTTTTTCCCCTATCAATTCCCCGGTGATGTAACCAAACAATTTACAGCTGGCGGGGTTAGCTTTCAGAATAAACCCGTCTTGATCTACTATCAAAATGGCTTCGATAGAAGATTCGAATATGGACTGATAGACCGGAATATCGGCTCTGATGTTATTCATTGATTTCTTTTAAATCATTTCGGTTATCCGAGGCTGCATAGCATAAATAATCGGATTAACCCGGTATATACCAACGAAGACCCTCTATTGAACAATGGTGAAAAATATGTCTTCTTAAATGGTTTATTAAATGTAGGCGAATGATCCGATTTGATATATGACATTTGTCATGAACACTACCTTAAAAGCGGACTAAATGATTATTAACATTAAAAAAACATTGTAACTGACCAAGGTCATTTCAGATATACTACTGCTAGTGTACTTTAGTCTTGAAATTAGTATTAATGTATAAAATATAGAAATCATGACAAACAACAGTGGAGTTTTACTAGCATTATTGACTGGTGCGGTCATTGGGGCAGGTGTAGGCATCCTATATGCCCCTGACGAAGGAAAGAAGACCAGAAAAAGAATTAAACGTAAGGTAGAGGATACCAGCCATGAAATAGCGGAACGTATTTCCCATGCAAAGGACGAACTGACTAAGTCTGCCAACGAACAAAAAGATAAATTCGAACTTAAATTGGAAGATGCCATTTCAACAATGAGCTATAAGGCTGATGACATTATCGCCACTTTAGAGCGTAAATTGGAAGACATCAAAAAGAAGAATGCCCAATTACAAAAATAACGGTATATGTCTTTTGAAGAAATGAAGAAGGATCTAATGGAGGCTGACACCGATATTAGATCCTATCTCGAAAATAGTGAGGAATATATCAGGCTAAAAATATTCAAGGTGCTGATGGGCCTAATTACCTCTGGTGCCCAATTTATGCTGGTCGGTGCCCTGGCTCTTTTAGCCTTGTTCATATTGTCCTTTGCTGCCTCTTTTGCCATTGGGGAGGCACTAGAGAGTACTTATTATGGCTTCATAATCATAGGTAGTGCCTATGTGGTTGTCGCAACTCTCTGCTATGTATTTAGGGAAAGACTCAATGGTCCCTTGCTACGTAAATTCTCTAAACAATATTTTGATTGAAATGGAAATACAATACCATTCTTTTTCGGAAATAGAAGAACGCCTTCGCATATTAAAGCTGCGACGTGAGATCGATAAGGAAAGTTTAAAGTTACATTTGAACCAGGCCAAGGCCAATTTTTATCCGATACACTTAATGGGTGGGGTTAGTGGCATTGTTCAAAAAATTGCTCTGACATTTGCGATAAAAAAACTATCCCAGCTATTCCGCAAAAAATTTATAGACAAACATGAGAAGCAGATTTCAAGAGGGATGGAATGATCACTGGTTAGGCCGAAATTACGCCATATACCCTATTCCATATGAATAGTATTGCTGCATATGAAAATTGCATATATAAGTATCAATTATCAAGTACGGACCCAATACATTGATTGTACAGATTTGTCCGATGCCTTGCACACGGCAGCCTGAAAGCATTAAACCTGCTTTCTTATTTCACTTTTTTAGTAATATTTACCCAGCTCACATGTACTTGGTTAGAAAGGAAAAGAAGTCTTTTTTAAGGACTGCGTAAATTTGGCGTTGCGTTTGAATGCGATCTCTAAATTTCATATGCTTTTTTACCAAAGCAATATCCATCGATTCATTTCCTATCTTGCTATGACCCGCTATGCTGGCTTCATGTTCTTCGATGGTTTCCTGTAGGTCCTCAATTACACCACCATGGAGAATAAATTCATTTTGGTAATGCTCCAATTGTTTTAGTACTTCCTTTTTAGTCCATCGAGTTATCAATTCACTTAACCGGTTATTGAAAGTTTTTAATTCATCTTTCCAAAAATCAAGTTCCGATTTCCAGTTTTGGTGTTCAAAATGACAGTTTTCATCGTACACCACTTCCGTTAATTTTTCCATGATGATTATGTTATATGATTTATTAGAATACAGTTATTTGTTTCTTGTAATACCCCAAAATTATACTAAGTGGATTTAGCATGAAATGATACAGGTCATTTACAATGTGGGTTTGGGGCATTTACTTTGTTATCTAAATAAGAAGTCATGGAAAACAAAGGTTTATTAAAGTCACTTTTGCCAATTGTAGTGTTATCAGTTTTTTTGGTATTGACCAGCTGTGGTCCGGTCATCATTTCATCACGCTACAATAATCCGCCACCTCCTTGGTTTTATCCTAATCGGATTGAATTGGTACGCTATGTATATTTTCCAGAATACAGTATCTATTATGATCTATCGGCAAGAACTTACCTGTACCTGGATGGGGGCGTTTGGGTACGTCGTGAGGTATTACCAGTACGCTACCAAAGAGTCGATTTAAGACGATCTCGATATGAGAGAATACGAAATTATAATGATGATAATATTAGGAACTACCATGAAGAGCACAATGCAAATCGGGGCAGGAGTAATCTAAACACTCCTAGAAATAACAGCAACACTAGAACAAGAAATCAATAATACTCATTTGGGAAATAACTTGAATAAAATGTCCGGGTAATTATTGTCTATTGCTATTACTATATCACAAATTTCATAATAGTTTGGGCATTATTGGAATAGGTTACGGTAACAGTACAGCTTTTAAATTGAGTATTTTAAATTTCAGCCGTATCACGAACAACCAAAAAGGGAATATGTATATGAAACCCGATCTGTTCAATATTTTGTTTGATCAGAATCCGTTCGAAAAAAGAATGGCTATGGTTCA
The DNA here is from genome assembly GCF_947258935.1 of uncultured Muriicola sp. Classification (GTDB taxonomy): domain Bacteria; phylum Bacteroidota; class Bacteroidia; order Flavobacteriales; family Flavobacteriaceae; genus Muriicola. Next base: position 19,578 of record NZ_CAMYKH010000030.1, on the reverse strand, counting down.
TCATTGCCAACAAGTCTATTTGGTGTTCCCCAATATACTCCAGAATAGCGCCGGGCATTGTTTTACCTACGACTTCCACCTCTGTAGTAGACGTATTTCTAAGATGTTTTAATACCAACTCTTTGTTTTCTATTTGGGCGTTGGGGAGATTGTGTTCTTCGTTTATATGCAGAACAGTAATTTTGGCCCCATGCATTTTCGCTGCTTCAATGATAGTGTATATTTCTTCTTTTTTATAGGGAGTTAAATAATCCGAAGGAAATAGTATGTTCTTGACCGGCTTGAATTTACAGCTTTCGGGAATTACCAAAACGGGCACCTTCGCCTTTCGGATTACAAAAACGGTGCTGGTACCCAAAAACAATTGTTTCACCCCGGCCGCCCCTTGTGTACCCATAACCACCATATCAATTTTCCTTTTTTCGGATAGCTCATTGATCTCGTCCGTTAAAGTGTTAAAAGCTGAAACGATTTCAAAAGTGTGTTTCGGATTGGGAAATTGTTCCTTCACATCTTCCAGGGTTTTTTCTAATCCTGCCACGGCAACATCCACTTCCATATCGGGAATGGCACTAAAAGCAGGGCCGCCCATCGCATAGTCCATGCGATAAAAGGCTGGGATATAAGTATGCAGAAAGTAGAACTTGCACTTTTCGTTCTTAAAAAATTCCATAGCATATGAAATTGCATTCCATGCGTTATCGGAAAAGTCTGTAGGAATCAGTATGTTTTTCATCTGGTCTATGTTACAATTCTATTACCAAAGATAATTGCAGAAAATTGCTTCTAAAATGACGAAGGTCATTTGGAAGTCGAGTAAAAACGTTCAAATTTATACTTCACTTAAGAACTATAGATTATGGCACTCAATTTCAATCAATACGCAGCAGAAGGAAACACCTTTATAAAGGAGTACGCAAAGCAAATGAACCTCGGAACTGATACTGACAAAGCAGGTCGCATTTTCATAGCTATTATGCACGCTCTTCGTGATATAATCCCGCCCGAAGAATCGTTACAACTTATCGCACAATTACCTATGTTTATCAAAGGCGTTTACATTCACGGATGGAAGATTAGAAAGAAAAAACCTAAGATTAAGCATATGGCAGAGTTCATTGATCTTGTCCGACAGCACGATGGCCCTGCCGCAGTGAATGATTTTGAATACAGTGACGAGGTTGCAGAGCGATATATCGATACTACATTTATCTATCTGAGAAAATATGTCTCTTTGGGAGAAATGGAAGACATCCGTGACGGATTGCCCAAGGATCTGAAAAGTATGATCTATTCTAATTTGATGTTTTAAAAAGCGATAGCGCGCATATCTGGGCTTATTGCGACTTATGAAGTTACCTTTGAAAAGATTTATTGAATATTCAATTTCTTTTCTTTAGTCTTGACTCTTGTTTCTCGCTTCCTTTTTCTCCTGCTTCTCCAACTTCCTAAAATACCCCCGAAATAAAAAATTGTGCTTTAGTGCCTCCATATTTTCATTGAACCGTTCCACACCCTGTTCTACATTTTGGATAGTACTTTGCAATTGGTCGACCAAAAGGGTATCCGTGGTCAAATAATTTAAGGCACCATTGTCTTTTGCCATAGTTGAGGACAGAGTATCCAAATTTTGTGTAATGGATTGGATCTTGATACTGGTGGCTTCCAGATTATCAATTATGGTCTTTAACTGTTTTCCCGAAAGGGAATCGTTCAGCAAAATACCCAGGGCACTATGTTCAACATCGATGTTCTTTACGATGCTGTTCAACTCTTGTATGGTAGTATTTGCTCCGCTACTTGCTTTCCTTAAGTTGGTTAATGTTTGTAGCATGTCTTTCGCCATTAGGGTATCGTTCAGCAATCTGCCTAAGGTACCTTTGCCATTGTTAAGTGATGCGGTTATTTTTAGAAGGTCTTCCGTAAGCAGTGCTGCATTTTCATTGGTAACGCTAAGTGTACTGAGCATATCTGCAGTTTGCGTGCGGCCAAGTGACTGAATTTCATCGCCCGATGTAACCAAGGGCGCCATACCATCCCCTGGAACTATATTGATAATCATGCTTCCAACAAGTCCATCGGTGGCGATTGCGGCAACGGCGTTTGTTTTGATATGGCGGCGCATGCTTTCCTCAATGACCATTCGTACCCGTATGGCAGTATCGTTTTTCATCTCGATGTCTGTTACGGTGCCAATGTTAATGCCCGCATAGCGCACATTGTTCCCTTTTTGCAGTCCGCTTACATTTTTAAAAGTTGTGAAAATGCTAATTGTGTCGCCGAAAAGATTTTGTTGGTTGCCTATGAGATAGGCCGCGATCAACAACAATGCGGTTCCTATGATGACAAAAATCCCCAGTCTTATTTTTTCCAATGCTGTCTTTTCCATAGCTTAAATATTAGTAATCTATTTTCTAGATGAACCCTTCTCTTGTTGGCACCTCCCAGTAAGATAATAGGAAGGACCCATGCTAAACAATGTTTGTTTATTGTGGACTTTGGAACAATCCGCTAGCCTTCTAATATACGTATCATATTTTTCGTCCTTTTACTATTTTTTTCTCATCTTTTTCTTTTCCCTATTTCTTAAAAAATGCTTCTACCTTGGGGTCCGTAAATTTTACGAGCTCTTTATAAGTACCCTCGGCATAGTTGGTGCCATTGACCAACAGGATCATTCGCTCCGAAATGACACGGGCACAGTCCATATCATGAGTGATGATAAGGGAAGAGGTCTCATATTTCTTCTGGATGTTGCGCATTAATTCAATAATTTCCTTGGATGTTATAGGATCTAAACCACTCGTTGGCTCGTCATATATAATGATCTTTGGCCGCAATATGAGTGTGCGAGCCAGTGCCACTCGTCGTTTCATACCGCCGGAAAGCTCTTCTGGCATTAGATCCATCGTATGGGCAAGGCCGACACTATCGAGGGCTTCCAACACCAGGGGAGTGGTATCAGTAACGTCGCCCAGCTTTTCTTTGTGTCTGCGCATGGGAAATTCCAGATTTTCGCGTACCGTCATAGAATCGTACAAGGCACTTCCCTGAAACAAAAATCCTATCTCCGAACGAAGCACATCCAAGGTCTCGCGATCTAGTGTTTCTATTTCCTTCCCCATAACAGAAATGTAACCGCTATCTGGTTGTATCAACCCCACTAAACATTTTATCATTACTGATTTACCTGAACCAGACTTTCCCATGATCACAAGGTTCTCTCCCTTGTGAAGTTTCATATTGAAGCCTTTGAGCACATGGTTATCTCCAAAACTTTTATGGAGGTCTCTGATTTCCAACATAATTTCCCTTGTCTCCGTCTTATGCCCTTCAGTTGCTATGTCGTTTTCTTTTTTCATTATAGATCATAAAAAATATCCGAAATAAAAACCGCTATAAAATCGATAATAAACAGGAACATCGACGTAAAAACTACCGCGGTGTTGGCCGCAATACCGACACCTGCTGTTCCTTTCTTGCTGTGATAGCCTTTAAAACAGCCCACAAGGCCAATGGCAAAACCGAAGAAAAAGGATTTTACCGTAGCGGGTATTAGATCACCATAGGTGAGCGCATCGAAAACCGTATTGAAATAGAGCTGAAAGGAAACATCTCCTTTATAATATTCCACCAAAGCCGAACCATATAGTGCAACGCCATCGCCCAAAAGGACTAAAAGCGGCAGCATTAAGGTGGCAGCCAAAATACGGGTAACCACCAGATATTTAAAAGGATTTGTGCCGGAGACCTCCATCGCATCGATTTGTTCCGTGACCCTCATGGAACCCAGTTCGGCCCCAATACCTGAGGCGATTCGTCCTGCACAGACCAGAGCCGTAATGACGGGACCGAGTTCTCGCACAATCGAAATGCCTACCATATTGGGCATCATGGAGACGGCACCAAATTGGATCATGGTTGGACGCGATTGTAGATCCAGTACTAATCCGATTATAAAACCAGTAACCAGGACCAGTACGAGCGAACGGTTACCCATTTGATAACATTGGCGTAAGAGTTCTTTATATTCAAAGGGACGTTTAACGGCTTCCTTAAAAAAACGGCCCGCGAAATAGGTAAGTTCCCCGATTTCGATCAGGAATTGACGTAATTTTTTGGGTAGAAGAAATACCTGTGCCATATTACGATTTTTGGAACGTGTCCAACCTCTAAATTAGCAACTAAAAAGTCTAACCCAAATGACATTAGTCATCTAAAATAGTAATAGCTTTTTTTCTGGCAGACTGATTTCCCTCATTTCCAATAGAAATAGATTCGTTTACTTTTGGGAATAGAACTGAGAACCCATGCAAACTACTTTTGAACTTCAAACTAATATTTCAGATATAAATAAAAAGCTAATCGTGGAAAACCTTCACACCTTGGAAAATATCTGGAATGTCTCCGTTGATACGAATCTGGCCAAGGTTTCTTTCGAATATATGACTTGGGCAGATTTGGAACTAGTGCGCAGGGAGCTGCACGAACTGGGATACTTCAGTATCAACGACACCCATCGGTTCGACGATCCTGAAAAACCCAATCGGCTTTATTAGATAAGAACTGATTGAAAATTATGCTCATAGTATTAATAAAACCAAAACTGAATAGGCCTATCTTATTTGGATAGACCTATCCAGTTCTTCAACTATGGTTGGCTATTTCACTTTAGGCCATTTCCGCTTCTTTTTCGCGACGTCTGTTTTTAGCCAGTTTCTCGATCAAGTCTGGTACTTTTTCAAAGGCAGCGGCAAGACCTTGGGTTTTACCAGCGGCAAGAAAAGAAATCTCATCTTCTTTGCTAACTAAAAAACCAATAGGTTCAATACCAACACCTGCCCCCGCACCGGCGCCTTGGCCATGACCAGTTTTAGGCTGTGAGCCTTCGCCACCGCCAGAACCAAATCCCATACCAACTTTTATAACGGGTACGCATTTAAATTCACCTAATTCAAACTGTTTGCCGATAACGGTTTCTGTTTTTGCTTCGGATTGGATAAATTCCGTGATTTTTCCTAATAATTCTTCAAAATGTAGTTCCATGATACTATTTTTTAAGGGTTAATGAATGATTTAATAATATGTATTGGCCTGTTTTGTATAAGCAGTACGAATTGTTTTCTTCCTTCAAAATTGATATGGAAACCTCCATGGTAATAGTTAAAAAATGAGAATACAGGATATAATTTTGCATTCGAGATACAATTGCCCGTATCTATATCCACGAAGAATCTTTTTATTTTGAAAGACTTCAAAACGCGTAAAATTTTTCTAACAGGTACTTTCTTTCTACGCTTTTTCACTGTTGACTTTTCTAATTTTTTAGTCTTGGCAACCCCGATCTTTTTTAACGGATAGAAGTAAAAATCTCTAAAAAAAGTTCTTAACCTTATCCTTATAATCTCCTCGGTATCCTTTTCCACACTGGCTCTAGCCAATCCTTTTAATTGCAAGTAGTACTGATTGCTGGTAGTATCGATATAGATTTCAACAGGCACCAGAAGTACACCTATTATCAGTAAAATGAGCAGAATTAGAATTCCGGAAATGACCATTACATAGATTTTCTACAAAGGAAATTGAAAAGGGGATGAGCCACAATGACCGCCATCATTCTGACGATTATTTTCTGGTCTTTACAATCAAATAATTCCATATAAGTTGGTCCAAATCGGTTCGCATACGATTCTTGAAAGCTTTTCGGATTGCGGGTAAAAATCCCGTATGTTATATTTAAATAGTACAAAATAAAAAACCCAAGATTTTCATCCTGGGTTTTTTATCATCAAAAAGTAGCGAGAGGGAGACTTGAACTCCCGACCTCAGGGTTATGAATCCTGCGCTCTAACCGCCTGAGCTACCTCGCCAAAGGTTTTGTAAGCGGCTGCAAATATAAAGTTTAATTTCCGCTACATCAAAACTAGGCTGTCAAAAAATATTTATGAGAGATAATTTTTTTATCATTTAGAAATATATATATTGTCTGAAGTAAAAAATACCCTGAATGTCAGATAAGATTAAGTTTGAATTAGAATTTGTTATACAGTCATCACCACAATTGCTATATCAATACCTCTCCACTCCATCGGGGCTTTCAGAATGGTTTGCAGATAATGTCAATTCGCGGGGAGAACTTTTTAATTTCATATGGGATGGCTCTGAAGAAGAAGCTAAACTCTTAAAAAGAAAGAGCGATGAATTTATTCGTTTTGCATGGGAGGACTCTGAAGATGGCATCTATTTCGAAATGAAGATCATTGTTGATGAAATTACCAGTGATGTTTCCTTATTTATCACTGATTTCGCAGATGAAGACGAAGTGGATGAGGCAAAAATGCTCTGGGACAATCAGGTTTCCAGCCTTAAACAGGTCCTTGGTTCCAAATAAGAATTTATTAAAGAAGCAGTATCTTTGGCCTTGAAAATTTCAAGGCTTTTTTTATGATCAATTACGATGGGGAGTTGCTTTCAGAGACATCTAAATTCTTTAATGCAACTAACCGTGGATTTTCCCATGGAGACGCCCTGGTAGAGACCCTGCGTATTGCTCCCAAAAAGATCTACTTTTGGGAGGATCATTATCTTAGATTAATGGCCTCCATGCGAATATTGCGGATGGAGATCCCCATGAACTTTACTATGGAGTATTTGGAGGATCAAATCCTAAATACAATAAAGGAATCGGGATTAGAAGATACCTCGGTAATTCTGCGGTTATATGTTTTCAGAAAGAAAGCAGTGCAAGGTTCAGATCATAAGAATGAAGTATCGTTTGTTATTTCTCCGGAAGAAGAAACCGCCCCCTTTTATAATACCCATAACAACTCTTATGTGATAGACCTTTATAAAGACCATTACGTCCAGGCCGGGATGATCTCTAATCTGTCTACTGTAAATAGTGTACTTAAAACTATTGGTAGGATTTATGCCTCTGAGAATAGTTATGAGGATTGTATTCTATTGAATGACAGTAAGAATGTTGTTCAAACCCTCAAGGGGAATATCTTTTTAGTGAATCAAAACCAGATCATAACACCACCGTTATCAGACGGGTGCAAGAATGGGGTCTTGCGAAAAAAAATAATTGAATTACTCAGTAAACTTCCGGAATATTCTTTGGAAGAGGCATCTATCTCTCCATTTGCACTTCAAAAGGCCGATGAATTATTAATAACAAACATTAAATACGGGATTCAATCTGTTACTCAGTACAGAAAGGCAACTTATAAGACCGAGGTTGCTAAAGCACTATTGGGTAAGTTGAATGCGATGGCACGACTTAATTAAGGCTTGGATTTTCCGGGGCATTGGACCAAAGAAGATAGTCACCTCCCAACTCCATCATTTTCTCTTTCCAAAAAGAATTGGACGATTTCTCAATGATCTCGCTATTGTAGAGATTTTTTACAACTATCCACGATTTAGAATCGAGTTCCTGGTCTAATTGAAGTGAGGACCAGCCAGAGTATCCTAGAAAAAAACGAATATCCCTGGGAGTAATTACCCCTTTGTTGATCAGTGTAATAGTGGCATCAAAATCGCCACCCCAAAATATTCCATCTGAGATCTCCACACTTTCATTGATCAAATGAGGGACCTTATGGATAAAATATAAATTATCCTGTTCTACCGGCCCGCCATTAAAAACAGGGAAAGGAATAAGGATTTCACTTACAAGATCACTGATATCGTAGTCCAGAGGCTTATTTAAAATAAATCCTACGGAACCTTCCTCATTGTGTTCGGCGATCAAAACAACCGACCTATTAAAGGAGACATCCCCTGTTAATGAGGGTTCAGCGATCAATAGCTTTCCTTTCTTAGGTTTAAGACTTGTCATAAGGGCACTTCCTTTTTTCTAAAGTAAAATAAAACTACCTAACTACAAAAAAAATAATAGCAACAAAAAAAGCACTTCTTTATGGGAAGTGCTTTCGATATATTATTTAGAACAAAAATTAGTTAACAGAGCCGCTCAAATCAGAACCTGCTTTGAATTTAACTACATTTTTTGCTTTAATTTGGATAGTTTTTCCAGTAGAAGGGTTTCTTCCTTCTCTCGCACTTCTTCTAGATACTGACCAAGATCCGAAACCTACTAAAGATACACGGTTACCTTTTTTAAGTGCTTTTTGAACATTTCCTAAGAAAGATTCCAAAGATTTTTTAGCGGCTGCTTTTGTGATGCCAGCCTCAGCTGCCATTGCATCGATTAATTCTGTTTTGTTCATAATTTAAGTAAATTAATTGTTGTTAAACATTTTAAAGCTCAAACAAATTTATACGGATTTGCCGTTAACACAAGTAAAATCAAGCGAAATCGGGGTTTTTGTTGATAACTTGAGGGGTTTGTTGATAAAGTGGCAATTTTTTGACGATTTCATTGAGCCCAGTATACATGGGACTTCACAGAACATGCGCATTTTTGTCCAATTTCAATCCGTTTAACACATCTGCAACCCCCATTTTTCGTTTCCCAGGGAGTTGAATTTCTTCCAACGAAATATAGCCCCCATTTACGGCAACTTTAATACTCTTCTTATCGATTAATAGCTTACCCGGAGATAAGGAGTGTTCCACTTCAGTATAGGAAGCCTTGTATACTTTGAGATAAAAAGACTCAGTATTATTGATGAGCGTGGTCCAGGCAACAGGGTAGGGGCTTAGACCCCTGATCTGATCATAAATGGCTTTCACGGGCCTATCCCATTTGATCTCACTATTCTCTTTCGAAAGCTTAGGAGCTTCTTTTATAGCATCTACTTGCTTTTGATCAATTGTTGTTACTTCACCTTTTTCAATGTGTTGTACAGTTTTTATCACAAGCTCGGCACCCAGAGTCATCAATTTGTCATAAAGTGTACCGGCCGAATCTTCCTTCCTGATGAAGCATTCTGTCTGAGCAATGATGGCACCCGTATCAATCTTCTCATCAATAAAGAAGGTAGTAACACCCGTTCTCTCCTCCCCATTGATGATAGCCCAATTAATTGGAGCTGCGCCCCGGTAGTCCGGTAACAAGGAAGCATGAAGATTAAAAGTTCCATACTCCGGCATCTGCCACACAACTTTTGGCAACATTCTAAAGGCAACCACGATCTGTAAATTTGCTTCCAATTGTTTTAATTCTTCAAGGAAAGCTTCACTCTTTAGATTGGTGGGTTGTAATACCTTTATGTCTTGGGATACTGCGTATTCTTTCACAGCCGACTGCCTCATTGCCTGGCCTCTTCCGGCCGGCCTGTCTGGAGCAGTGATGACCCCAACTACATTATATGTATGTTCTATGAGGGCTCTCAAACTTGCCACCGCAAAATCTGGGGTGCCCATAAAAATGATCCTTAGTGATCTCATTTACTTACTGTATATTCATTATTAGATGTGATGGCGATCTTACCTTCTTCGAGAAGGAACTGCAATTCCTTTAATATTACCTTCCTTTCCTGCCCCAGAGATTCTACAATTGCTTGGGAGGAGACCGACCGTTTTTCGAGAAGGGCAAGAATATCCGAATCTAAGGTTTTTAACTCACCAGAACTCTTTTTTATGTTTTCAAGGCAAACATCGCATTTACCGCAAGCACGACCATCTTTTTCTCCAAAATAGTTCAATAACTGTATGGTTCTGCATTCATTCCTATTTTTTACGTAGTTGAGCATCGCGTTAACATTATCGATCTTAAGATGATTGAGATCTCTGATCTTATGCGCAAAGACATTGATGGCCCTATCATCTTCTCTTGGAACAAGAAAGGTTAGTTCCATATCCTGTTTTATGTGATTAAATGTTATTATTCCATCTATTTCAGCTTTTTTAAGTGTTGTAAAAACAGCACTTTCGGCTACTTCAGATTTTTTGGCGAGCAGTAATGTATTGATCTTTGTATCAAATTCAAAAACCCCGCCGTAGGTCCTTAAAAGAACTTGTAAAATATGAGCTTCTTTTGGGTGTTTTTCCAAATAAGAAAAGATGGCATTTTTTGAAGCAAGGAATTGGACCGATGTTTTATTCGAAAAATTTTGAGAAAGTGCAATCACCGAATGTTGATCTAAAAGTCGCATACCATTATAAACAAGGGATGCGTTGAGGTCATAGGTATCGCAAAAATGGTTGAAATTAAATGGAAAATTCTCTTCGTCTAAAATCCCATAAGGGATTTGAAAATAATTGTTCAGCTTATTATACAGGAGTTTTATAAAGGCAACATCGGGTAGAACCTTTATGAATTGATTCAACAACCGCTGTTCATCGCTGGTACTGATTAGCAATACTGCTTCTGCCTTTGCTCCATTTCTTCCTGCCCTCCCTGCTTCCTGAAAATAATTCTCTACACTCTCCGGCATTTCATAATGGATGACACGCACCACATCGGGTTTATCAATTCCCATTCCAAAGGCACTGGTGGCTACCATGATTCGTTTTTTATTGCCTAACCAGTCCTGTAATTTATTTTCTTTTTCATCTCGAGGTATTCCTCCGTGAAAATGAATTGCACTGATACCTTTTTTATTGAGTAATAAGGCAAGTTCTTCAGATTTGCGTCTGCTCCGTACATAGACAATGCCACTTGCATCATCCAACTGACACATTTGTATGAGTCGTTGATTCTTGTTTTCCTGATATGAAACTTTGTAGATCAGGTTTTTTCTATAAAACGAATCCTTAATCAGCAGGGGTGATTTCAATGCAAGGTTAGCAACTATATCTTTTGTGACTCGATCGGTCGCGGTTGCAGTTACGGCAATACACGGCACTCCTGGGTGCAGCTTTCGCAGGATAGAACATTCTAAATAGGCAGGTCTGAAGTCGATCCCCCATTGGGAGATACAATGAGCCTCATCAATGGCGATAAGAGTAACGTTCATTTGGCCTATCCTGTCTTGAACTATCTCCTGTTGAAGTCGCTCCGGAGATAAGTACAAGAACTTGTATCCTCCATATAAACAGTTATCTAAAAGGTTATTTGTTTCTTCAAAAGAGATGCCACCGGTTAAAGCAACTGCTTTTATATCTCTGGACCTAAGTTGACTCACCTGGTCTCTAATTAGAGCAATTAACGGAGAAACCACAACACATATACCTTCGGTCATCAAGGGAGGAATTTGATAACAAACAGATTTTCCTCCTCCTGTTGGGAGAAGCGCCAACACATCCTTTCCCTTAAGCACAGACTCAATGATCTGCTTCTGGGATCCTTTAAATGAGGAAAAGCCCCAGAATTTTTTTAATATACCATCAGCTGTCTCTTTCACAATGCCGCGCCTACCTTCGTTATAATAAATTCTGTACGCTCTTCCACACTACCTTTGGGAACCATGATAGAAGGGTATTGAAATTCTTCATACATGGCCAGTAATTCAGAATGAATGTCCTTAGCTTCCTTAAAGGTTTCCAGGCGTTCTTCATCTGTTGCATAAATGGCTTCCCAGGGTGGTAATACAATCACTTTGTCATACCGGTGTTCCCGGCATAATTCGATAAAATCTTTTGGATAGGGTTGATCAAAATAGCGCATATACGCAAGTACATCCGGAATACCCCTGTCATAGAATATGATCTTGTTCTTATAGTTGCTGCCTTCTTTGAAATGATGTAGCCTTGCCTCCAATAAATGCTGATTGAAACGAAAAGGATCGTCTACAAATGCCAATGGGTTGGTAACAAAATTATTGGGATCTCCCTGCTTTTTGGCTTCCAGAGTTAGATCTCTGATCACTTCATGAAAGCAGAAATATCCTTTTTCTTCCAGGTTTTTGATCACCGAAGTCTTTCCTGTACCTGGTCCACCCGTTATTACAATTCGTTTTGGCATCTAATTAATGTACTTCTTTAACAAAAGTAAACAATACGCACATGGGTAAGAAATAAGTTGATTCCCTTTATATTTGTAAAAAAATTTTGCATGAATAAAGACAGTACAGATGAATTTTACCAGCGGTTAAAAGAAGAATTGTTACGCACAACTTCCTGGCCTTCAGATTACTTGTATAAATTCATTGTTCCTACTGATGCTGAGAAGATAAAAGTCATTCAGAGTGTTTTTGACAATACAGGGGCGGTTATTGAGTCGAAAAAATCAAGCAAAGGAAAATATACCAGCTTGTCAGTAACGGTACACCTTTTAGATCCCGAAGCCGTAATTGGCTATTACAAGGAAGTGGCTAAGGTAGAGGGGGTAATATCCCTATAAAATAGTTATTCTCCTATAATTTTCTTAATTTGCACCCGTTAAGTAGTTACTTCCAAGCACATACAACAACTGTAAATTAATCACTTTGAATTTAGTAGAAAACTTAGAATACAATACTGAGCGTTCACACCTCATTATTCCGGAATACGGTCGTCATTTCCAAAAAATGGTAGACCATGCTGTTTCCATTGCCGATAAAGAGGAACGCAATAAGGTTGCTCAGGCCATTATATCCGTAATGGGCAATTTACAACCACATTTGCGCGATGTTCCTGATTTTCAGCATAAATTATGGGATCAGTTGTTTATTATGTCCGATTTTAAATTAGACGTAGATTCTCCATTTCCTATTACGAGTAAGGAAATGCTGCAGGCACGTCCCGAACCTTTAGAATACCCACAGAACTTCCCGAAATATCGTTTTTACGGAAACAATATTAAGCGAATGATAGATGTGGCCATTAAATGGGAAAAAGGGGATATGCGCGACGGACTAGAATACGCGATCGCAAATCACATGAAAAAATGTTATCTGAATTGGAATAAAGATACCGTAGATGATAAGGCTATTTTTAAGCACTTATTAGAATTAAGCGACGGCAAAATAGACCTTGCTTCCGATGGTGAAAGCCTTACAGATAGTGGGCAATTCCTAAAACAGCGGGTTACAAAGACCAGCAGGTCAAGTGGGTCCAACAAAAAAGGTGGACGCAGCAGTAACAGAGGAAAGAAACGATATTAATCTTCTGAATAGTAGATGGGTACATTCCAAATAGAAGGCGGTCACAAACTACACGGTGAGATTACGCCACAAGGTGCGAAAAACGAAGCTTTACAAATATTATGTGCGGTATTACTTACCGCTGATAAGGTTTCCATTCACAACATACCGGATATTGTTGATGTCAACAAATTAATATCCCTGTTAGAAGATCTGGGAGTCAAGATCCAGAAAAAAGGCAAGGGTTCTTATACCTTCATGGCCGATGATGTGAATCTGGATTATTTATTATCCGATCAGTTTAAGCAAGATGGAAGAGGGCTAAGAGGTTCCATTATGTTAGTGGGGCCATTGCTTGCCAGGTTTGGAAAAGGATATATTCCAAAACCAGGAGGCGACAAAATAGGACGCCGCCGCCTGGACACTCACTTTGAAGGATTCATAAAACTTGGCGCCAGCTTTAGGTACAATAAAGAAGAGCATTTCTACGGCGTAGAGGCTAAAAAGCTCAAAGGGACCTATATGCTTTTAGATGAGGCTTCCGTTACCGGAACGGCCAATATCGTAATGGCATCTGTACTTGCCGAAGGAACAACTACCATATATAATGCAGCATGTGAGCCCTACCTGCAACAACTTTGTAGGATGTTGAACAGGATGGGAGCAAAGATAAGCGGTATAGGATCTAACCTTTTGGTCATTGAAGGTGTTTCTGAACTAAGTGGTACAGAGCACACTATGCTTCCTGATATGATAGAGATCGGTAGCTGGATTGGCCTTGCTGCTATGACCAAAAGCGAGTTAACAATTAAGAATGTAAGCTGGGATAATCTGGGACAGATACCTACTGTTTTTAGAAAATTGGGCATTACCATTGAAAGGAAAGGAGATGATATTTTTATTCCTGCTCATACTAATGGCTATAAGATCCATAATTATATAGACGGCTCCATATTAACAATATCAGACGCACCATGGCCGGGTCTTACACCCGATCTTTTGAGCATTATGCTGGTAGTTGCTACACAAGCAAAGGGCGAGGTCCTTATTCATCAAAAAATGTTTGAAAGCCGATTGTTTTTTGTAGATAAACTTATAGATATGGGCGCCAAGATCATATTATGTGATCCTCACAGGGCAACCGTCATTGGGCACGATTTTAAATCGACCTTAAAATCGACCGTAATGGTTTCTCCCGATATCCGTGCAGGCGTTTCTCTATTGATCGCTGCCTTATCTGCCAAAGGAACTTCTACCATCCATAACATTGAACAGATAGATAGGGGATACGAAGATATAGATACACGCTTGCGTGCTATAGGGGCTAAGATCACTCGAGTTTAAGACAGATTTATTAATACACCACTGTTTTGGCAATAGATTATTCCAAGATCGCGCTTCATAATAATACCAAAGACAGCCAGAAAAGATTTGAACTTCATCTGGAGGGAGGCGTTGCCTACACGGAGTACATGATCAACAAACTCGGGGTCATCTATCTCACCCATACAGAAGTTCCGGCAGCTATGGAAGGTAAGGGGGTAGGGAGTGCACTCATTCAAAAAGTACTACATCATATTCGGGAAGAAGGGCTTAAAATGGCACCACTGTGTCCTTTTGTAGCAGTTTATTTAAAACGTCATCCTGAAGAAGCTAAAGATCTGCTCGCTCCTGGTTTTCATATTGGTCAATAAGCAAAATTTATTATCAAATTCCACAAAAAGAGTAAGGTCCAGATGAGTGTTCTGCTCCAATTATAATTTACCAATTGTAAAAGTGACTTTTCAGTATAAGTACCGCTTGAGATCTCCTTATGTCTGGGCACAAAAATCGTAAATGTGAGTAGCCAGGCCATAAGTACAAGGATAAAGGAGCCAATACTAAAGAATGTTTTTCCTTCCTGCAATAAAGCTCCGTACAGCATTAATTGCCCCAGCATCAATGGAAGTACTATAAAGGTTATACGCGGTGTATATTTTTTATGCCAACGAATAAGATCATCCTTCACATAGTATAGAAAGCTGGGATAGATAACCAGTTGTACGAGCCATATCAGAATGACAAGACCAAAATCTAATAGTAATCTCAGGGAATCTGAATTCATTTATTTTACTACAAGGGTACCGTCCGGATATTTAGCAAATCGACCTCTATTGCTTTCATGGACATTGTCCGGATGGGGCCAGGGCCATCCTCCAAACTGTGTAAGTCTGTATTCTTCCATAGCCTGTTGTATCTCTTCATTTGTATTCATAACAAAAGGACCATACTTGGCTACCGGCTCTTCAATGGGTTTACCCTGTAACATTAGAAAGTGGGCTGTTTCCAAACCATTATTGGTTACTGTAACTTCCTTATAGTTTAGTACTATTCCATTGTTGGGTTTTATCTTATTGCTGTCAATAACACAAGAGTCACCTTCGTAAAAATAGAGTGTTCTATGAACATCTGAGGGGATTGCAGGAAAAGTAAAACTAGCGCCCGGCTCCAGATGAAGATTCCATATCGCTACCATATTTTCTTTAGCAGCGGCCCATGAATCGGGGGCTGGGAGGGGAGCTGCGGTATTTTTATAATCGCCCGAAATGATCTTAAGGGTAACGCCATTCATTTTTTCAATGGGGATATCCTCGTGCCAAAGCATTTTAAAGTGTGGATCTGCCATCTTGTTTGATCTAGGCAGGTTTAACCAGATCTGAAAGAGCTCCAGTGGATTCTCTTTCTCCTTTTCTAATAAAGGAAACATTTCCGAATGTTGCACGCCTCTGCCTGCGGTCATCCACTGCACATCTCCCTGACCAAAACGGCCTGCAGCACCCAATGAATCGGAATGATCACAGAATCCCTTATTCACTATCGTAATGGTTTCAAAACCACGATGAGGATGGTAGGGAAAACCAGGAATCGTTTGCCCGTGATACATTCGCCAGCCTTGAGCGTTAGGGGCAAAATCGTTCCCAAGATTGCGGCCTTCTAATGAGGCGGCAGGTCCCATTTCATCGTTTCCTTTGGGATAATGATCCAGGTGATAGACACAAAATAAAAAAGGATCTTCAGTGGCCCAGGGAAAACCAAGCGGGACTATTTTTTTAATAGAATTAGACATACACGCATATTTGTCGCCAAAAATAAGAATTGCTCGGTTTCCTATGTCTTATAGATATGTTAACGCGCAGCACTTTAGTACTGATAATACTACTCCTCCGCGTTGTTGACCTCTACCCAGTTTCCTTCGGGATCTTGAAGATAGATCTGTTGAACACCATCTTCTCTGTAAGAAATGGCACCCGGAGTTCCCGGCCAGTCCCAGAAAGGGATATCTTCATTGTTAAGATAGCTTATAAAAGCAGGAAGATCTGCCGTTGAGAGACAAAGATGAACACTTTTGTTCTTTTCCCTGGGCACCTCATCTTTCCGTATCAAATGCAACTGGGAGCTGCCATCGATGGAAAACCATCGAAAACCTTCGGCATTGGAAGGATGAGGAATATCTTGTAAACCCAATACTTCTTGATAGAAGTTGCCTGTTTTTGACAAATCTTCCACGATCATGGAGAAATGGTCTATTTTGAATGTAAAAGACTGTGCCCCCCCGTAGAAACCTGTACTAAGGAAAGATAGAAGCAGTAAATAAGGTAAAGTGGTTCTTCTTAATATCATTGTGGTGCTCTTTTAATGGTTGTTTTGATAGGATACAAAGGCAAATTTTTTGGAGTCTGGCGACCAGGAAGGTACATTGATGGTACCCTGTCCTCCGGTAAAAGAGCAGAGTGTTTTGATGGTCTTATCTTGTAAGTTGTACAAGCGAAGCGAAACCTCCTTTAAAGCGGGATGATTTTGTCCCTGATCTTTCAAATATGATAAAAAAGCAAGGTATTTTCCATCCGGGGATGGATGAGGAAACCAATTGGAAAAGGTGTCATTGGTTAGCTGTTCTTTGTTGGTGCCGTCAGCTCGCATTCGCCATAGCTCCATTACACCAGATTGAAAGGAATTATAGTAGATATATGCTCCATCCGGACTGTATTCAGGCCCATCATCTAATCCCGGAGCATTAGTTAATTGCACCTCGGTAGTATCGTTCAAAGCAATTTGATAGATGTCATAGGTGCTATTGCGCAAGGCGGTGTACACCACCTTCTTCCCATCAGGGGACCAACCATGCCAGTAGGAGGGCATTTTCTCAGTAATGAGTTTGGGATCTCCGCCCTGAACAGGCAGGACATAGATCCGGGACGTACCTCCCGTAACTCCTTCGATGAGATCGTTATTGCTGATGGCTAAAAAGGCACCATCGGGAGAAATTCCGTGATCATTATTACACTGCGCAGCAAAACCAGTAGGGATCAGCTCCTTGTCTGTTCCATTACCCGATATTTTGTAGAGTAATCCGTCTTGATTTATAATGAAATAACTTCCATCCGTACTCCAGTTAGGTGCTTCAAAATGACCATTTTCCTCTCTTATCAGACTTCTTTTATTTGTTGTAATATCGAAGGTCTCAAGTCTGGATATCATAGTGTTGCTTTGTGAATAGCCCCATACAAAAGAGGAGAATAATAGAATATTTAGGAAGTATATTCTCATATTATCAGCTATTTTATAGTTAAACCTATTGTTTAAATAAGAGTCGGGGTGCTATGCATCTTTAAACCCTGCCGCTCTATGGCTGCCATCGCAATAAGGCTTATTTCCGGAGGCGCCACAACGACAAAAGGCTGTAGGTTTTGATTTGGTCTCCTTTGACCCGTTTGCTAATGTGATCTCTAATTCGCCGTGAACCATTAATGGTCCGTTAGGCAATACTTCTACTTTCTTACTCATATGATTATTAGATTTATTTTGTTCTTGGAATCCTTCTGCAAGTCGATAGGACAATGCGCCGGAAGGACATAGGTCTATTTGTGATTTAAGATCTTCAGCCGAGGCATTTCCGGGGACGATCCAGGGTTTTTCTGTCGGTTTGTAAACACCAGGCAGCGTTTTTACACAAACCTCGGAGTGGATGCACTTTCTGGGTTTCCAAATCACTGTGATCCCTTCTGTGTTATACTCCTTACTGATCTCTTTTTCAGCCATGTAATTATTCTTTTTGCATTAATTGGTCTATTTTTTTTTGAATTTTATCCGCTTCTGCGTATTTACTGTCTCCGGCACTTCGGTTGACCTTTGATAGATCGAAGGCCTCTTTCATGACCGATTTATACTGCTCTTCTAATTTTTCTAGGGGTGATTTTTTCTTAAATAATCCAAACATAGCTGTGTTTTTTATTAGTTATTATCAATTGGAGGCGGCCCTTCGGGAACAATTGCCTCATATTTTTCATTTCCTTTTCGTTCTATGTATTCAGCCTTTACTTTTTCAACCAATTTTGGGTTTTCAAAAAGATCTGTCATCGTCATGCCTAATGCTTTTGCCGCTTGTAGCATCCCTTTGTGACCAATGCTCATGCCGCCACAGGCAACAACGGCCCATGAGTGCCATGGAGTGTCTTTAGGGGCCACAGTAACTCTCAGGTTTATATTGGGTACATTCCAACTCACATCTCCTACATCAGTAGATCCTCCGCCCGGATTTTCTTTGGTTTTTTCGAGTGGGGAAATACTACTATCCATACCTACTTGTGGTTTGCCGGTTTCTTCCTGTATCTTACGGCCAAACATCATTTCATCTTCTGTATAGGATATTGGACCTAAGAGCTCAAGATTTTTTTGCATGATCTCCCCACCAGAACGGTTTACAAGTACTTCATAGATGCCAGAGATCAATGATATTTTATAATCCACATTAGCCAGGATAGCGGCACCTTCTGCCATGGCCATTACTCGTTCATAAATGGGCATCATGCCACTTCGTTTAGTATCTCGTACCCGTACCCAAAGTCTTGAATAATCAGGAACAACATTTACCACTTGTCCTCCATCCTGTATATGATAGTGAATTCTCACTGTTGGCTTAATATGCTCTCGGTAGTAGTTAATTCCGGCTGTATAAAGTTCCAGGGCATCCGATGCGCTTCGGCCATTCCAGGGATCGGCAGAAGCATGCGCAGCCTGTCCGAAAAACTCAACCTTAAAATCCACCAGGGCCAGCGTGCTTTGAACATCTGCTTCAGTGGTTGCACTGGGATGCCAGCTTAAATTTATATCCACGTCATCCCATAGTCCGGCTTTAACCATCCAGATCTTCCCAAAATACTTTTCTTCGGAAGGGGTCCCAAAGAATTTGACAGTTCCTTTTAAATTACCTGCTTCTATCAACTCTTTTACAGCAATAGCTGCTCCAAGGCTGGCCGTACCAAATAGATTGTGGCCACATCCATGTCCGGCAGCACCCTCATTTAATGGAGATTTTGTTGGCTGGGCCTTTTGAGAGATTCCTGGTAAGGCATCAAATTCTCCCAGCACACTGATCACGGGTTTACCAGAACCATAGGTAGCTATGAATGCTGTGGGCATGCCGGCAACCCCTCTATCGACAGTAAATCCATTAGCCTCAGCATAATCAGCGAGGATACGGGAAGAATCATCTTCTTCGAAAGCCGTTTCTGCAAGGGCCCAAATAGAATCACTTATCTTGATCAATTTAGCCTGATGTTGATCAATAGAAGAAAGGACGGCCTTTTTACTGGCGGTCATCTTCTGGGCGTTAACCGGGATGAAA
>NZ_CAMYKH010000029.1:38643-39246 GCF_947258935.1 uncultured Muriicola sp. | reverse complement strand
AGACCCGGGACCACAAGGAATACAAGGACCTGTTGGACCTGCTGGTGCAGATGGCGCTGACGGAAATGACGGAGCTGATGGAACCAATGGTTTAGATGGTGCACAAGGCCCACAAGGAGATCCGGGACCACAAGGACCTGCTGGTGCAGATGGTGCTCAGGGACCTCAAGGACCTGCCGGACCACAAGGTCCAGCTGGAAACGATGGCGCTGACGGAACAAATGGTATAGATGGAGCTCAGGGACCTCAGGGAATACCAGGTAACGATGGTGCTGATGGCTTAGACGGTGCTCAGGGACCTCAAGGACCTGCCGGACCTCAGGGGCCGCAAGGGATACAAGGAATTCAGGGAATTCCGGGAGATCCTGCTACCGATGACCAAACCCTGGCAACAAACAACAGTGCTGGTAACATTAGCATAACAGGAGGTAACTCTATTACGCTTAATGTTAACGATGCCGATGCCAATCCATCCAACGAGATCCAAACACTATCCAATGCGGGCAGAGATCTTACTATTTCCGGGACAGGAGGCAATACCGTAACCTTACCTGTGCTTGTTAATCTGGCTACCGATGATCTTACTCAGGATGCTGAAACCAG
>NZ_CAMYKH010000029.1:0-38608 GCF_947258935.1 uncultured Muriicola sp. | reverse complement strand
ACAAACGGTAAAATTGGGATAGGAAATACAACCCCAAATTCCACTTTACAAGTCTCCGGATCTTTTTCAACCCCAATACGTTCAACGGCAGTGAACACAACCCTGGGGGTGAATGATCATACTTTGATAACGACTACAGTAAAGGACCTGATTATATCACTCCCGGCAGCAAACACTTGTAGGGGACGAATCTATGTAATAAAGAATCTTGGTACAGGAGATAATTTTACCAACATCAATTATTTGGATGTAAAAGGAGACCCAGATAATAAAATTGATAATGACAAAATTTTTTGGTTTCAGAGTGACGGTACCAATTGGCACATAATTAATATGCTATAGTAATATGTTTGTTTCAGTAATATAAATGTGATAAGAATAAAGTGTTCCATAACTTCTTTCAAAACAAGCCATAGTATAAAAGCCTTATGAGAAAATTAGTATTTGTATCTATTTTAATGTTGTATGTTTCTCTTTCATGCATTTATGCACAAGAGGCCGTTCATAACTATGGAGTGATACAGCTACATGGTAATACTAACGTTGGCTTTCATCTGGATCTTGTATATGATGGTACTTTTGATCAAACCACCGGGCTGGTTGGTTTTTATAGCGATCAGGATGCATTGACCATCTCAGGCGCTTATATGCCTGTACTTTTTGATACAGAAGTAGACGTTGGTGGCGGACTTGTATTAGAAACTTCAGTTAATGTTCATAACAATGTAAACCTTATCACGGGCGATATTGTTACCGAAAAATCGGGTACTGCCATATATTCAAACTTTCTTGATTACTCTTTCTACATTGGAGAAAGCAGCGTATCCAAAATTGATGGGTATGGTGCCATGACCAACAAGGAATCCTTTTTGTTCCCTGTGGGGAATGAAGATAGGTTACGCCCTTTAACCATAGAGTCTGTAGCTATCAATGCTATGGCTAAATGTGCCTATTTTTTCGAAGATCCCAATAACTCAAAAACATTAAATGTTGATTTCAGTACCAATAAAAAAGCTACAGAATTTATTTCTGTGAGTGATAAAGAATTTTGGCGCCTGGAAAGCGATGTTCCTTCTAAAATAACCCTAACCTGGGATGAATACAGCAATGTACGTGCCCTGGGAGAATACTTAAACGAGCTAAAGGTTGTAGGCTGGAGCAAGACCGAAAACCAATGGGTAAACCTTGGGAACTCTGCCGTTGAAGGTGGTATGGGCTATGGGTCCGTTACCTCAGAAACTGTGGTACCCAATGAGTATGAAATATTTACCATAGGGGGTAATGATAGCAGGCTGGAAACCTATACCACTATGGAGCTGGACAATTATTTTATGACACCAAATGGTGATGGTGCCAATGATATGTTGGTATTAGAGGGTATGGAGAATTCGCCAAATAATCTTTTGGAGATCTTTGACCGCTACGGGGTGTTGGTCTATTCCAAAGCGAATTACCAAAACGATTTCAACGGTCAGTCTAACCGGAAAGCAGTTGTGAAAAGAGGAACCGGACTAGCTTCGGGGATCTACTTTTATATTATTACCATGCATGACCTGCGGCAAAAACATCAGGGGTATCTCTATATCTCAAATTAGATCCTCCAATTGAAGATGCTATTTTCCATGTCATGAATGCGAACTTTGATCGAGAGGCACTTTCAACATTATATGATGTAATCTGCCAATAACTCTTGAATTTATTTTAATTTAGGGATCGCAAATATGTGGCTCTGAAGTCTTATTTTTTAACCTCTTAAGGAATCTAATATGCTTAGAAGATCTTTTATTCTAAAAATCAATTTGATAGTGATAATGATTATGACTATTCATACTGCTACCTGGGCTCAAACTGCGGCCTACGATATTTCGGAATTGATGGGCAAAGCAGACATCGATTTGTACGGGGAGGGAATCAACCTTCGTAAAGAAGCACACGATGCCTTTATTGAAATGAAAAAAGCCGCCTATCAGGATGGGATATCAATTGAGATCGTATCCAGCTATCGAAGTTTTGACCGCCAACTGGCCATTTTCGAAAGGAAATACCTGCAGTATACAGAAGATGATGGAATGGAACCATTACAGGCAATAGATAAGATCATTGAATACTCTACGATACCGGGTACCAGCAGACATCATTGGGGTACAGAAATCGATATCATTGATGCCAGCAAAAATACGGAAGGGGACGTGTTGGTTCCTACTAAATTCGAAGAAGGCGGACCATTTGCAGACCTAAAGGTTTGGATGGATGAACATGCACGGGAATACGGTTTTTACCTGGTCTATACAAATGAGTCGAAACGCCGTGGATTTAAATACGAGCCGTGGCATTATAGCTATGCACCGCTTTCCGTTCCTATGCTCGAGATATTTCGAAAAAAGAACATTCTTCAATTATTGGTTGAAGAAGATTTTGTAGGAAGCGAATTCCTAACTACCGGATTCATCAAAACCTATATCAGGGATAATATATTGGATATAAACAGAGTACTTTTATAGGTGACTATATGGTATATCATTCAAAACTACTTGTTCCATGAGAAGAGCCAATTGGAAAATTAGAATTTTTATTGGCCTGGCAATCGTTGGCTTCGCTTTAGTACAGCGTTGCAGTAACAAGGAAAAAAACCCTTATACCGGCAGGGTTCAAAATATTAATATGACGGCAGAACAGGAGATCGCCATCGGACTTCAAAGTACTCCTCAAATTGCACAACAATACGGCGGCTTATACCCTGATGAACGTATGCAGTCTTTTGTGGATGCCGTAGGAAATAAACTTGTACAAAATAGTATTGCCAGGGAAACACCTTATAAATATGAATTTCATTTACTGGCAGACGATCAGACCATCAACGCCTTTGCACTCCCCGGAGGACAGATCTTTATTACTTACGCCCTCTTCTCTCAATTGAATGAAGCACAATTAGCTGGCGTTCTTGGGCACGAAATTGGGCATGTAATCGGCAGACATTCTGCAGAACGTATTGCCGAAAGTAATTTCTGGAAGACCTTAAGTATGGGTGCTCAGGTTGGGGCCGATGCCGGAAATATAGTTGGAAGCATAGGGCAAAATACCCTCTTAACAAATGGACGTAGTGATGAACTGGAGAGCGATGACCTGGGCGTATTATTTATGATAAGATCGCACTACCAACCAAGAGAAATGATACGCGTGATGGAGATCCTAAAAGAAGCTGGGGGACCAAACCGGGCTCCCGAATTTCAAAGTACCCATCCGGATCCGGAAAATAGGATTGAAAAGATAAAAAAAGCCATTCAAAAGTATCAGGGCAGTTAAGATTTGTAATACATCGACCAAAATTAGGATAGTATCCTTTTTTTTCTATCTTTGAAATTCTCCCAATCCTACTATTTCACTCAATTTAACCCTTATAGCTTTGTGAAAACAAAAACTATATGGGAACACTTTTACACTTCAAAAATTTATACCTGGAAGCCTTTGATGACTGTAAACCAGAGTTTGTGGTTTTTTTATTAAAGGGCTATTCCGTTTTTTGCGCCTTAATGTTAGGGATGGCAGTATATGCATTTCTATATAGAGCCTTTACTGGTTTTGAATTTTAAGGACCCTTTTGCGAGAACACTTGGGTTACTCAAAATATATGCAGATCTCCGGTTTTCGCCGGGGATTTTGTTTTTGAATACTACTTCCCATTGATCTTTCGATTGTATTATTCTTTTTAGATTATCTCCGTTCTGCGAAAAAGGATGACGAAATGTGGCAATCCCCATAAAATCATACTATTTTTGAAAGATAATTTTAAACTCGCCCATGGAAATGCATAAAAAAGTGATCTTGATGATCCTTGATGGCTGGGGAAAATCTCCGGATCCAAAGGTTTCTGCTATTGATCAGGCTAAAACACCTTTTATAAGTTCTCTTTATAAAAAGTACCCCAATAGCAACCTTCTTACTGATGGGATGAATGTAGGCCTGCCCGAAGGCCAAATGGGGAACAGTGAAGTAGGCCATATGAATTTAGGGGCAGGGCGAATTGTTTATCAGGATCTGGCCAAGATCAACAAAGCGGTTAAAGAGGATAAACTAAAAGATGAGAAGGTGATCAAAGAAGCTTTTCTCTATGCGAAAAAACATCAAAAACACGTTCATTTACTCGGCTTGGTAAGCGATGGAGGTGTTCATAGTCATATTACCCATTTAAAAGGATTGATCTCTGCAGCAGAAGATAATTCGCTTACAAATGTGTTTATACACGCTTTTACGGATGGACGGGATGTAGATCCCAGGAGTGGAAAAGGATTTATGGAAGACCTGATTCATTTCTGTAAGGATAAGAAAGCAAAACTCGCCAGTGTTATTGGTCGCTATTACGCAATGGACAGAGATAAACGCTGGGAAAGAGTACAATTGGCCTACGATCTGGTTGTAAATGGCAAAGGAGAAAAGACTACAGATGTTCTCTCTAGTATCCAAAAAAATTATGATAATGGCCTTACGGACGAATTCCTGAAACCTATTATTGTTACTAATGAGCAGGGATCTCCACTTACAACTATAAAAGAGGACGACGTAGTGATCTTTTTTAATTTCAGGACAGACAGAGGTCGTGAATTAACAGAAGTGCTCTCACAAAAGGATCACCCAGATTTTCATATGAAGGCACTGAAACTGTACTATGTGACTATGACCAACTATGACGATTCATTTAAAGGGATCAAAATGGTTTATGATAAAGAGAATCTTCATGATACACTTGGCGAAATCCTTGCCAACCAGGGAAAAAAACAAATCCGTATCGCCGAAACAGAAAAATACCCGCATGTTACTTTCTTCTTTAATGGAGGTAGGGAAGTTCCCTTTGATGGTGAATCGCGCATTATGTGCCCCTCCCCAAAAGTAGCCACCTATGATCTTCAACCGGAAATGAGCGCATACGATATCAGAGATGCTATCATCCCGGAATTAAAAAAAGGTGAAGCCGATTTTGTCTGTCTAAATTTTGCAAATCCGGATATGGTTGGGCATACCGGTGTAATGGAAGCTGCTATAAAAGCGGTGGAAACGGTTGATAGTTGTGCCGAAGCTGTAGTTACCGCCGGTTTGGAAAATGGCTATAGCACCCTTATCATTGCAGATCATGGGAATTGTGATACCATGATAAATCCAGATGGAAGTGCTAATACAGCTCATACCACCAACCCAGTGCCTCTGATAGTAGTAGACAAGGACATAAAAGCAGTAAAAAACGGGGTCTTAGGTGATATAGCACCAACCATCCTTCATATGATGGGTCTGCATCAACCAAATGCCATGACTCAAAAATCACTGGTTTAAAATTACAGGAAGCAGGTAAAATATGATCGTAGTAAAAACATCGGAAGAAATTGAACTAATGCGCGAAAGCGCACTCATAGTTTCCAAAACATTGGGAATGTTGGCTTCCGAGATCAAACCTGGGGTTACAGGATTATATCTGGATGAACTGGCCGAAACCTTTATCAGGGATCACGGGGCAGCGCCCGGATTTTTAGGGATGTACGACTTTCCTAATACACTAAATCTAAGTCCTAATGCACAGGTAGTACATGGAATACCGAGCGATGAACCTTTAAAGGATGGAGACATACTCTCCGTAGATTGCGGAGCCTTAAAAAATGATTTTTATGGCGATCATGCCTACACCTTTGAAGTTGGTGAAGTTGCCCCCGAAACCAAAAAACTATTAAAGATCACCAAGGAATCTCTTTATGTAGGGATAGAGCACTTCAAAATCGGAAACCGTGTAGGTGACGTTGGGTATGCCATACAACAGTATTGTGAAGCTCATGGTTATGGCATTGTACGCGAACTGGTAGGCCACGGATTGGGAAAAAAGCTTCATGAAGCCCCTGAAATGCCCAATTATGGGAAAAGAGGAAGAGGAAAAAAATTTGTGGAAGGCATGGTAGTGGCCATAGAACCTATGGTGAACATGGGTACGAGAAGAATAAAACAATTGAAGGATGGTTGGACCATCCTGACTGCAGATGGGAAACCCAGCGCCCATTTTGAACATGATATTGCCCTGATCAACGGCAAACCCGAACTCCTTTCTACCTTTCAATATATTTATGATGCACTAGGCATTAAAAGTGATGAAGAAGACGCATACAGAACTTCTAAGTTGCAGCTGTAATTATTAAATAAAGAGGTGAAACAGGTATTTAAATTTGTCTTAAAGTTGTTTCCCAGGCCTTTGTTGATCAAATTCAGCTATATGGTGCAACCTTTGCTTGCCTTTTCGCTCAAAGGAAATAGATATACAGATCCCATTGACGGAAAACAGTTTAGAAAATTCCTGCCCTATGGGTATGAACATCCGCGTGAAAATGTACTATCCCCTTCTACCCTATCTCTTGAAAGACATAGGCTACTATGGCTTTATTTAATAAATGAAACCGATTTTTTTACTGCAACTCATAAGGTGTTGCACTTTGCCCCTGAACAAGCTTTCTATAAACGATTTAGGAAACTTAAAAACCTGGATTATACTACCACAGATCTGAATTCACCACTGGCAGACGTAAAAGCTGATATTTGTAACTTACCCTTTGAAGACAATAGTTTTGATGTGATCCTTTGTAATCATGTATTAGAACATATCCCGGATGATGCCAAGGCTTTGTCAGAATTATTTCGGGTCATGAAGCCCGGAGGGTGGGGCATTTTTCAGATCCCTCAAGATCTGGATAGGGCTAGTACCTATGAAGATGACAGTATTACAGACAAAAAGCAACGCGCAAAGGTCTTTGGTCAGTATGACCATGTTCGTATCTATGGCCGCGATTATTTTAAAACATTGGAAGAGGCTGGATTTAAAGTGAGTCCCGTCCATTACGCCTCACAGCTTTCTAAAGAAGAAGTGGACCGGTATCGGCTGGCACAAATAGAGATCATTCCTGTGGTCAATAAGGCCTAATTATCGCCTTACCTTCTCATTAAATCCGGGTGTCATAAACTCGGTTACTTTTCCCTCGGTATCCAGATAGATCAAATAGCCCTCTAATATCTCGTTCGAGTTCAGCAGGGCAATAGAGGCTTCGAGATCCATGGCCATAAAGGCCGTTGCATAGGCATCTGCTACTGCACAGGAAGGGGCTATGACACTGGCCGCTAAAACGTTAGAATTCTTAGTAAATCCTGTCTTGGGATCTATCGTATGTACATATTTCTGACCCGTAAGAGAATCGATTCTGAATTTGCGATAATTCCCCGAAGAAGCCAAAGCTTCGTCCTTTAGATTCAGGGTTATCTTTAATTGGCGGCCCAAGGTAACCTGAGGATCGTCTATCCCCACAACCCATTCCTGAGATTTGATCTTATTCTCTCCTTTAGCAACGATCTCTCCTCCTACTTCAACAAGATAATTTTGAAGTTCCTTATTATCCAAAAAAGCCGCAAGCCGATCTATGGCAT
Source organism: uncultured Muriicola sp. (assembly GCF_947258935.1). Lineage (GTDB taxonomy): Bacteria > Bacteroidota > Bacteroidia > Flavobacteriales > Flavobacteriaceae > Muriicola. The sequence goes on along the minus strand of NZ_CAMYKH010000029.1, from coordinate 31,165 downwards.
ACCCTTTCGCAATTGCATTAAAATCGATTTGTATTTCCGGCGATTCTTTTTCTATCCTGAAATCTTCAGTTACCTTAATTTTATCCAGGCCCACAAAAGATCTTAGGGTTTCTACCGTTGCACTATCCATAGAAGTTTGCACCCCCGGGCCAAAACCCCAGGCATTGACGAGGATCCCTACAGTGGGATCAAAATAACCATTGGTTTCTATATACACCTCTCTAGATATAGCCATCACTTCCCTGAACATGGCATCCACCACTACCGAAGAATCTCCCTTGTTAATTCTGGAAATATCTGAACTTGGGATATACGTAGACATGGAGGCGTTCACTACTTGAAATACTGAATCAATGCCATGCTTCAGATCTAAGGAATCATTCGCCAAGTATATAATACTATATGAGGTTCCAAGAGCATCCCCGGTGTTTGTATTTTTGATCCAAGGTTTTTGTTGCTGACAAGAGACCAGCAAAATTGATAGTAATGAGACAAATAAGATTGTGCGTTTAGATCTCAACAAGGCCTTCATATTCTACGATATAATCTTCATTTAGATAAACTGGCTGAGTACGGTCTGCTGCATTGGAAAGTCCAACCCCTGCAAAATAGGTCCTGGCCTCGTGCTTTAAAGCGTGTTCCTTGATCTTTGTCATAAGCGAAGTGTCGTACTTGCTCGGATCCTCAGGATATGGAATACTACGCACCACAATAAAATGCAGTTCCTTTTCCTTTAGACAGACAAATTGTGGATTTTTCTTGAGCTTGCTATTTACACCCATAATCAAAAAAACCGATATATGCTGATATCGGTTTTTATAGATAAATTATAGGTGCTATTATCCTCCAAAATCATCAAAACGTATGTTCTCATCTGGAATTCCGAAATCTTCTCCCATCTTTTGCACCGCTTTGTTCATTAATGGTGGACCACAGAAATAGAGTTCTATGTCTTCCGGACTTTCGTGCTTGCTCAGATAATTATCGATCACACAATTGTGAATAAATCCAACAAAGCCATCACCAGGACCATCAAGGTCTTCCTTCACTTTCCAATTATCTTCCTCCATTGGTTCGGATAGAGCCATATAGAATTTGAAATTTGAAAATTCCTTTTCCAGGCTTTTGAAGTGATCTAAATAGAATAATTCTCTTTTTGAACGACCTCCATACCAGTAAGTAACCTTTCTATTCGTCTTTAAGGTCTTGAAGAGATGATACAAATGCGATCTCATTGGTGCCATACCGGCTCCTCCGCCTACATAAAGCATTTCGGCATCCGACTCATTGATAAAGAATTCGCCGTAAGGGCCCGAAATAGTAACTTTATCTCCTTTTTTCTGACCGAAAATATAGGAAGAAGCTACGCCAGGATTTACATCCATCCACCCATTCTTAGAACGATCCCAAGGTGGTGTGGCGATCCTAACATTAAGCATGATCTCTCTTCCTTCTGCAGGATAGGAAGCCATAGAATAGGCACGCTCAACAACCTCATTATTTTTCATCACCAAGGGCCATAAATTGAATTTATCCCATTCTGTCTGGAATTTATCAGGAGTTTCATGCTCTTCCGGGTGAGCTGTAATATCGATATCGGCAAACTTGATCTCACAAGGAGGGATTTCAATTTGAATATATCCGCCTGCTTTGTAGTTCATATCCTCAGGGATCTGCACCACAAACTCTTTGATAAAGGAAGCCACGTTATAATTTCGAACTACTGTTCCTTCCCATTTCTTGATCCCAAATACTTCTTCCGGGATGGTAATGTCCATATCCTGTTTCACCTTTACCTGACAGGCTAAACGAGCTCCATGGTTCAATTCCTTTTTAGAAAAATGAGGAGTTTCCGTAGGCAATGCCTCTCCCCCGCCTGCCAAGACATGGCATTCGCACTGAATACATGTTCCTCCACCACCGCAAGCCGATGGAAGAAAGATCTTTTGGTTACCAAGGGTAGATAATAATGAATTCCCTGAGGCTACCTCTATCTTTTTCTCCCCATTGATGGTAATGGTCACCGGACCTGAAGGAGATAATTTTTCCTTTGTAAAAAGTAAGAGGGCTACCAAAAGAAGTAGTAGCACCATAAATGCTATTACTGTGATTAGAACGGTACCAAGAGTACTTGTAGCTAAAATCATGCTTATTCTTTTACGATTGTGTTATAAGAGACTGCTTTTTCTTGCTTCTCTTTTTCCAATGTTGTTTTTTCAATTTCAGATTTCTGAGCAGTGGTGGGTTCTGGAGCAGGAGCTTCATCTCCTCCTGTCAGCATTCCTCCAAAACTCATAAATCCAATGGCCATTAATCCGGTAATTATAAAGGTGATCCCTAAGCCCCTAAGTGGTGGCGGCACATTAGAATACCTGATCTTTTCTCGTATAGCGGCTATGGCTAGAATTGCCAGGAACCAGCCAATTCCAGAACTAAGTCCGTAGTTAAAAGCGAGGCCTAGTGTTGCAATCTCTCTGGCCTGCATAAAAAGAGAACCTCCCAGGATGGCGCAGTTTACTGCGATCAACGGGAGAAAAATCCCTAAAGAGTTATACAGAGCTGGAGAAAATTTTTCCACTACTATCTCAACCAGTTGTACCATTGTTGCAATGGTTGCTATAAATAGAATAAAAGAAAGGAAACTTAAATTATAGTCTGCGTACTCTGGTCCTAGCCAGGCCAAAGCACCATCTCGCAAGATGTACTGATCTAACAACCAGTTCAGTGGAACCGTAACGGCCAACACAAAAATAACCGCAGCTCCCAGTCCTACTGCCGTGGCTACCTTCTTAGATACTGCCAAATAGGAACACATTCCCAGGAAGGTGGCAAATACCATGTTATCTATGAAAATAGACTTAAAAAATAATTCTACGTGTTCTAACATATTGTGTGTTTAAGATCTATTCTAATTTTCTTCAATTAATGCTTTGTTCCTGGAACGTTGTATCCAGATCAAAATTCCAACAACGATAAGGGCCATAGGAGAAAGCAACATAAAACCGTTGTTCTCATACCCTATTGAATACAATCCTGTTTTATCAATAGGATTTCCCAATACAGGAATACCCAGCAAAGTTCCTGAGCCAAGTAATTCCCTGAAGAATCCCACAATGATCAAAATAATTCCATATCCAGCTGCATTTCCTATACCGTCCAGAAAAGAGCGCCATACGCCATTACCTAGGGCAAATGCCTCAAACCTTCCCATGATAATACAATTGGTAATGATAAGACCAACAAACACCGCCAGGGTCTTACTCAATTCATAAGCAAAGGCCTTTAAAACCTGATCCACAATGATCACCAGGGCAGCCACAACCACTAACTGAACAATGATCCTGATCTTGGAAGGAATAATATTACGCATCAGGGATATCACTACATTTCCCAGGCCTAGCACGAATAGTACTGACACGGCCATTACAATAGATGCATTTAATTCTGCTGTGATAGCCAGAGCCGAGCAGATCCCAAGTACCTGAATGGTAATGGGGTTGTTATCCGCTAAGGGATCTAATATTAATTTGGTGTCTTTTTTAGTGAGTAATGCCATGTTATCCTTTATTTCTTAATGATTCAAAATAATCCTTATACAGGCGAACGGTCTTGGAGATCATCTCAGATACCCCGTTCCCGGTAATAGTTGCACCGGCAAGGGCATCTACCTCATTATCGTCCTTGATATTATTTACTGGGTCATTATTTCCTTTTGCCACTTTGATTCCCGCATACTGTGAACCATTTAAAATGGTTTCCCCTTTAAAATCATCCATAAAGTAGCGCTGTTTGATATTGGCACCCAAGCCTGGGGTTTCTGCTTTGTGATCAAAATAAACTCCCTGTACTGTCATGTTTTTATCCAAGGCCATAAACCCCCAAATGGCATCCCAAAGACCTTTGCCGTACATAGGAACTATGTAGAAAGTCTCTCCATCCTTTTCTCCTATGAATACTGGCAGTTTTGGTGTTTTACCGTCTTTTATGAGATCAAGTTCTTTCTTGATGTTTATTAAATAGGCCTGATCATTCTGTGTAATCTTATCGCCTTCAATCACGAGTTGTTCAGTAATAAAGGATGAAAACTCTTGTTCTACTCTGTCCGTAGGCACAAAATCAACACTGCCTTCGTCCTCATTTTGGTTCACCCCCATGGCATATAAGATATTCTGCTGCTTTTCAAAGCGCTCGTTCTCTTTGATCTTTGCACTTAGAGCCGAAGCCAGATAAGCTAAAATACTACCTACCACGATCACCATTGCACCGGCAAAAAGAACTGTATAGATGTTACTTTCTTTATTCATAAGCTATATGGTTTCAACTTTTACTGCTGCTTCTTTAGTATCTGTATCCTTTGGAATAATCACGGCATCCTTAAAACGTTTCATTCGTCTGCTGATATTACCACGTACAACATAATGATCAATAGTAGGCGCAAAAACGTTCATAAGTAATATGGCAAGGAATACACCTTCAGGATATGCCGGGTTAAATACCCGGATCATCACCGAAATAAATCCGATAAGGAAACCGTAGATCCATTTCCCTCTATTGGTCTGTGATCCGGTTACCGGATCTGTGGCCATATAGACAATACCAAAAGCAAGGCCACCTACAATGAGATGTTTCCAGAATTCAAAACTCATCAATCCGTAGAATTTACTCGATTCAGAGATCCATCCTGCATCTACTACCCCATTAAAAATAAGTCCCATAGCCAAGGCGCCTGCTACAGCGCTTACCATGATACGCCAACTGGCGATCTTGCTAAAGATTAGGAATAACCCTCCAAGTAAGATTAAGAAAGCAGAAGTTTCTCCAACCGAACCCGGAATAAATCCGAAGAACATATCGGAAACGGAATATGAAAATTCACTGGCATTGTTCTGGGCCAAATAACCCAGGATTGTTTCTCCTGAGATCGCGTCTGGTGTCCCGGCTCTTTCAACCGCTCCATGGACCCATACTTTATCTCCACTCATCCAGGTAGGATATGCAAAAAACAGAAAAGCTCGTATGGTAAGCGCAGGATTCAGGATGTTCATCCCTGTGCCTCCAAATACTTCTTTTCCTATCACTACTCCAAATACCACGGCAACGGCCAACATCCAAAGTGGAGTGTCAATTGGTACTATCAATGGTACCAGCATCCCGGTCACCAAATACCCTTCTTCTACTTCATGGCCTTTTATGACGGCAAAAATAAATTCAACCAACAAGCCAACTCCATAGGACACAACCACAAGAGGCAAGACTTTAGTGATACCAATCCAAAAATTATCCCATGTAATGAAATCGTTCCAAACCGAAAAATTTTCCGGAAATCCGTTTATGGCTGAATAATATTGATACCCTGCATTGAACATAGAGAACAACAATACCGGGATCAAAGCCATGATCACTGTATTCATGGTCCTCTTCAGATCATCGGCCCCTCTGATATGACTTCCGGAATGGGTGGTCTCATCTGGAGAGAACAAAAAGGTATGAAAGGCATTAAAAGCCGGTGCTAACTTTTTGTCCCTGTAGTGATGCTTCAGGATATGCAGTCTTTTCTTAAACGTTAGTCTTTTATTCCTCATCCTTATCCTATTTCTTTATAAAGTAAATCCAATCCTTCTCTAATAATCTTCTGATGGGGTTGTTTTGAAATGCAAACAAATTCGGTTAGGGCAAAATCCTCCGGAATCACTTCATACAATCCCAATTGTTCCATCTCATCCAGATCTTGCACCATACATGCCTTTAGCAATTGTAATGGATAAATATCTAGCGGAAAGACTTCCTCGTATTGCCCGGTAACCACAAAAGCCCTGTGTTCCCCGTTGGTATTGGTGTTTAGGTCAAATTTCTTATTGGGCTGTAACCATGAAAATGTAAGTGCCCTTGTTGTAGAAACTTTGTCGAATACCGGTTTATTCCATCCAAAAAATTCATAATCATCCCCTTCAGGAATAGCCGAAACCGTTGTATTATAAAACCCTAGATGACCGTCTGGGCGGGTTTTTAAACCTGTGAGTACATCACCATTAATTACCCTGAAATTCTTATCATTTACGCCACTAGCATATAAGAAAGTGGCAATCTCTGCTCCAATTTTTGTCTTGAAATAGTGAGGTTTCTTAATGGAAGAACCTGCTAGTGCTATCAATCTTTCCGCATTGAATTTACCGGTTAGCAAAGCTTCTCCTATAATTACCAAATCTTGAGGACTAATGGTCCAAACAAGCTCTCCTTTATTAATTGGATCAATCTTGTTGATCTGTGTTCCTACAAGTCCGGCCGGATGAGGCCCCGATACTTTATGCAGAACTACACCTTCCATTGCCGCAAGGGGCGAATTGGAAGAAGAACTCACAGAAACGTGAACGGCACCGGGAGTTAATTTTGAAAGAGCCGATAATGCGGCCTGTAATTCTTTTTCTTTGCCCTGAAGCACATAATCCATATCGGCTGCCAATGGCGCAGAACTGAATCCGGAGATAAAGATCGCCTTAGGCGTGGTTTGCGGGTTTGCAATCAGGTCATAGGGTCGTTGTTTTATGAAAGGCCAGCACCCCGATTTCAGAAGAAATTTTTTGATCTCTGCGGCGGAGGTTTTTCCAAGATCTATGGTATTATGGGTGAGCTGTTCTTGCGTCTTATCTGCCAGGATCTTAATGGTAAGAATCCTTCTGCGAGCTCCCCGTTCTATTTCAATTAGTTCACCACTTACAGGCGAAACAAACATCATATTCTCTATCTTCTTGTTGAAGAACAAGGGTTCTCCTGCTTTTACCTCAGCTCCTTCCTTAACCATCATCTTTGGTGTTAGCCCATGAAAATCGGACAAGTTGATAGCATATACATTGCTTAGAGCAGCTTTGGAGGTTGTAGGCTCCGCAGCGCCTACCAGGTTGATGTTTAAACCCTTTTTAATTCGAATGTCTTTTGACATGAAATGGAAACCTTTTATGGTTATAAAAATTTGCCCAAAAATACCAATTAAAAGAAAGTATTCATAATTATTGACTATAAATTTGGGCATTACAGCGAAGGGAATTTGCAGGGCATAGTTTTTGTTTACCTTTGGCTTAAAAATAGCCCATTAATGCGCCTAAATCTTAAACAATTTATTTTGTGTTGCTTTGTCTTCCAGACCTTTGCACAGGTTCAGGAGGAGGTAAATCCTCCCGAGAATATTAAATCTGTTATCTTTAAAGGTGAGACTGAGGACCAATTTCCAATAGTACAATTAGGCCAGGATATTTACCTTGAATTTGATGATCTCCTTGCCGCAGAACAAGACTATTATTATACTATTATTCATTGCGATTATGATTGGACACCTTCACAGTTATTAAAGTCGCAATACCTGGTTGGGATAGATAATCAACGGATCATAAATTATGAGAATAGTTATTCTACTCTGCAGCCTTATTCTAACTATCAACTTTCCATCCCCAATGCCAATGTCCGACTTAAAGTAAGTGGTAATTATATGTTGGAGATCTATAACAGTTCTTACGAACTTCAATTCTCACGACGTTTTGTGGTGTATCAGAATCTGGTTAGAGTAGCTGCTGTTGTTCGCCGTTCAAGAGATTTTAACTATCTCGATGAGAAACAATCTGTTCAATTCACAATAAATTCTGCCGGATTTCCATGGGTGAATCCTAAAAAGGAGATAAAGGTTGCCTTGATAAAAAATTACCAATGGAATTTAGTGATCAATTCAATTGTTCCTCAATACACGCTGGGGAATGAATTAGTTTATAAATATGATCAGGAAACCAGCTTTTTTGGAGGCAACGAATTTCTAAATTTTGATACCAGTGATCTTAGAGCTCCTACAGCAGCCATTTCACGTATTGAATTCCAAGACATATATCAGCACTATCTATTTCCTGACATCTACAGGTTTAACAGACCATATACCTACTTCCCGGATATCAATGGTGATTTTGTAATTAGAACTTTACAAGGAACCGACGGATCTCGAGAAGCGGAATACACAGGAGTTCATTTTACCTTACCATATACAGCGCGAATAGGTTTAGACGATGTCTATATTTATGGGAAATACAATAATTATGCACTCGATGATTCCAATAAATTGACCTACAATGACAAAACCGGCAATCTGGAGGCTACCCTACTTCTTAAGCAAGGTTTCTATAATTACAACTATGCCCTGAAAAAAAGTGATGGCAGTATTGATCTTAACGCCATAGGGGGTAATTTCCATTTTACAGAAAACAACTATTTGATCCTTGTTTATTACCGAAATTTTGGAGATCTATACGATGGGATCATAGGCATAGGAACTGCCAATTCCAGGACCATCAGCAATTAAAAGGTTAGGTTACAGCAGACAAAAATATCGCTACACCGAATATTTTTTCCAATGCTACTTCTTTTTAGGCATAATTATTATCTTGCTCAATGAAAGGTATTTAGGAGAATATTTTGGGGCCAGGTATGATCCCAAAAGTGTGTAAGACCTATGTTTTATTATATTTAAACTAGAATTTATACCTTAACGCCTATTATTTTTTTTGAAAGACTGATTTAAGCTGGTTATAGAAGACATGAAAATGATTACACAAGTTACCAAAGGAATTAAAATTTCAGTAGCGACAAGTTTTGAAGGAACATTTTTCAAAAATTATAAAACACATTTTGCTTTTGGTTATACCATAACGATAGAAAATCAAAGTAAAAATTCGGTGCAACTAACTTCTCGCCATTGGCAGATCTATGATGCCCTTAATGAGATGGAGATCCTGGATGGAGAAGGGGTCATTGGAAAAAAACCCGTAATAAAACCGGGACAGTCACACACCTATAGTTCTGGTTGTTTATTATCCTCTCCAATCGGATCAATGAAAGGGTATTACAACATGGTTAATTTTTCTACTACCGAAAAATTCAGGGTCTATGTTCCGGCCTTCAAATTTAGTGCTCCCTTCGCTTTAAATTAGCATCTTTTTTAGAGGATAAGTATTTTCTAAACCTTCCTCCTTTTAGTACCTTTGCATGATTTTTAACCAAAACAGATTGTCATGGGTAAAGGGTTTTTTCAAGTACCAGTAGCAGTTAATGAACCTATTAAGGGCTTTGCTCCAGGATCTCCCGAAAGAGAGGCCGTTTTAAAACAATACAAGGCATATTTTAAAGGAGCAGCAGACATTCCTTTATTTATTGGCTCAAAAGAGATCAGAACAGGGAATACAAAACCCCTTTCACCTCCCCATGACCACAAGCACAAAGTTGGTCAGTATCATATAGCAGCAAAGAAACACGTAACAGAGGCCATCAATGTGGCCCTAGAGGCCAGAAGTGAATGGGCAGATCTTGCCTGGGAACAGCGCGCTGCGATCTTTTTAAAGGCAGCAGAATTGGTAGCCGGACCTTACAGGGCTAAGATCAATGCAGCTACCATGATAGCTCAATCCAAGACCATTCACCAGGCAGAGATAGATGCCGCTTGTGAATTTATAGACTTCCTTAGATTCAATGTGGAATATATGTCTCAGATCTATCAGGAGCAACCAGATTCAGCAGAAGGAATTTGGAACCGGGTAGAATACAGACCTTTGGAAGGATTTGTTTATGCCATTACCCCATTCAATTTTACAGCTATTGCAGGGAATTTACCTGCAAGTGCAGCCATGATGGGAAATGTAGTAGTTTGGAAGCCAAGTGACAGTCAAATATTTTCGGCCAAGATCCTCGTGGATGTTTTCAAAGAGGCCGGACTACCCGATGGAGTTATCAATGTGATCTATGGCGATCCTGTGATGATCACTGAGACCCTTCTGGCGCACCCGGATTTCTCCGGAATTCACTTTACGGGTTCAACAGATGTATTCAAGAATTTATGGACCCAAATAGGGAACAATATCCACAAATACAAGACCTATCCCAGGATAGTAGGGGAAACAGGGGGCAAGGATTTTATTGTGGCACATCCCACGGCTAAGCCCAGGCAGGTAGCCACTGCCATTGTTCGCGGAGCATTTGAATTCCAGGGACAAAAATGTAGCGCGGCATCGCGGGTTTATTTACCAAAATCTACGGCCGATGAAATTTTATCTGAAGCGAAGAAAGACCTCGATTCCTTAAATCCTCCGGGGTCACCCGAGGATATGAGCAATTTTATTACAGCTGTGATCCATGAAGGTTCTTTTGACAAATTAGTAAGCTATATTGAGAGAGCAAAGAAGGATAAAGAAGCTGCGATTGTGGCCGGCGGAGGATATGATAAATCTAAAGGATATTTTATTGAACCCACAATTATTCTTACAACAGATCCCCATTATGTAACTATGGAAACGGAATTATTTGGTCCTGTGGTTACGATCTATGTCTATAATGATAAAGAATGGAGCCAGGTATTGAAATTAGTAGACAGCACTTCTCCTTATGCCTTAACAGGAGCAGTGATGGCTACAGACAGATACGCCATAGAAGAAGCCACTAAAGTACTGCAGAATTGCGCAGGGAATTTTTATATTAATGACAAACCAACCGGAGCGGTAGTTGGACAACAACCATTTGGAGGTGCCAGGGCATCGGGCACCAATGACAAAGCAGGATCTGCTCAAAACTTAATGCGATGGGTATCCCCTAGATTGATCAAAGAAACTTTTGTGACTCCTGAAGATTATAGATATCCATTTTTGGGATAAAGTCACCTTTACACATACCAATAATGAAACCCTTAAGAAAATCTCTTAGGGTTTTTTTTGTGCTCCTTTCTAACACTTTTCTAGTATGTTAAGGGGTATTATACCAGCATTCACATACTATTAATGTAAATTTAACGTTAATTAATTGTAATTTTTGCGTAAATTTGAATATTGTAAATCTAAATTCCTATGGAAGTAAGAAAAAATTCAGAGAATATGGGGAGTCAAGATAAGGGACTTTGGACTACTGTGCATTCGGCTGTAGTACAATACGCGCGTAAGTGCCGACACTCCTATCTATCGATGTTTAGTTTTTAAGAGTCCATGATATTTCAAAGGTAGATACACCACCTTTTTGGTTTCAAAAAATTCTTCTGAAAAGTATTGGGATAAGTCAAAAATCTCCGCATTCCTATAGATCTTCAACTCCTCCGTTAAATCACCTCCTTTTAGGTATAGTATCCCATTTTTCTTGGAATGGGTAGAGTGTTTATTAATCTTTCCCTTTACCCAATGAACAAAAGTAGGCATAGCTGCCACCGCCCTGCTAACAATAAAATCGAATTGTTCCTCCAAGTCCTCCACTCTGGTATGTAAAGCCCTTGTATTCGTGATTCCCAATCCCTCCACTACTTCCTGTACTACCCGTATCTTTTTCCCTATAGCATCTACCATAGTTACATGGATCTCAGGAAATAGAATGGCCAGAGGAATACCGGGAAATCCACCTCCTGTTCCAACATCCAATATGCGAGTTCCGGGTTGAAAAGCCATCACCTTGGCAATTCCCAGACTGTGCAACACATGTCTGAGGTACAATTCATCTATATCCTTACGGGAGACAACATTGATCTTTTTATTCCAATCTTGGTATAGTACACCTAGTAGCCCAAATTGTTCCTTTTGTAATTCTGAGAGTTCCGGAAAGTAATGATAGATGATCTCTGGGTTCATTCCTGCTTTTTATTCGAACAAAAATACCATAATTAGTGGCATTTATTAATCATATTTTATGACTTACCGGGCATTATAAAGCAAGATATTACGTTATCTTTACGGCTTTGAATCCAAACTTATGGAGAAAACTACTATAAAATTTTCTAGGAAAGACTCTGCAAATTTCTTTCGAACCGTTAATAAACGAGTGAATGCGTACTTTGCAGACAACAATTTAAAGAAGACAGGCAACTGGAAGCTGCACCTAAAAACAGCTGTAATGTTTTCTCTTTTTCTAGCACCTTACTTTTTGATTCTTACCCTCAATTTGCCTAACTGGGCAAATTTATTACTATCCATTACCATGGGTGTTGGGATGGCCGGAGTAGGCATGAATGTAATGCACGATGGCAACCATGGCTCATATTCCACAAAAAAATGGGTAAATAAACTTATGGGGAGCAGCATCTACATCCTTGCCGGAAATGTATATAACTGGCAGGTACAACACAATGTACTACACCACACCTATACCAATATTCACAATCATGATGAAGATCTGGAAGCAGGAAGGGTACTGCGTTTCTCCAAACATGCCAAATGGCACAAGTTGCATAAATTTCAACATTTTTATTCTGTTTTCCTGTATGGCTTGCTTACATTCAACTGGGCCATTACGACAGATTTTCAGCAGATGTACCGGTATACTAAGCGAAAGCTTTCCTATGGTAAATTTCCCAATCCATTCCTAAATTGGAGTGTTCTTTTAGGCACCAAGGCCATTTATCTCTCCATATGGATTGTTTTACCCATGTTAGTGCTAAGTATTTCCTGGTGGAAAATACTTTTAGGCTTTTTTATTATGCATTATGTAGCCGGTGTAATTTTAAGCGTAGTTTTTCAGCTTGCGCATGTGGTGGATGAGGCAGAAACTCCGCTACCCGAAAAAGATGGAACCATGAAAAATACGTGGGCCATTCACCAATTGTTTACCACCGTTAATTTTGGTACAAAGAACAGAATCGTAAATTGGTTTACAGGTGGATTGAACCATCAGGTTGAGCACCATATATTTCCAAACATCAGTCATATTCATTACACAAAAATCTCTAAAATTGTGAAAGAGACGGCCAAAGAATTTAATTTGCCGTATAATGAATATAAAACTACTAGAAAAGCCATAATTTCGCACTTCAAACATTTGAAAGAGCTGGGTAAAAATCCCAGTTTGCAGTATCAATAAACCTTAGCAGGCATGAGTAACCAACTTTCCGATAGAATTAATAAATTATCTACTTCGGCCACCTTAGCTATGGCCGCAAAAGCCAGAGAATTGAGAAATGAAGGCAAAGACATCATTGGTCTTAGTCTTGGAGAACCCGATTTTAACATCCCGGATTTTATCAAGGAGTCCGCTAAAAAAGCCGTAGACGACAACTATAGCAGTTATTCCCCTGTGGATGGTTATGCCGATCTGAAACAGGCTATTTCTGCAAAATTCAAAAGAGACAATCAGCTTACTTATAACCTCAACCAAATTGTAGTATCTACCGGAGCTAAACAGTCGCTCGCGAATGTAGCCATGGTAATGCTCAATAAAGGCGACGAGGTTATCTTACCTGCACCTTATTGGGTTAGCTATAGAGACATTGTTCAATTGGCAGAGGGAACACCTGTTGAAGTACCAACTAGCATTGATACCGATTTTAAAATGACTCCGGCTCAACTGGAGGCCGCTATAACACCCAAAACTAAAATGCTTTGGTTCAGTTCCCCTTGCAACCCAAGTGGTTCTGTCTATAGCGAAGAAGAACTCCAAGGACTTGCTGAGGTCCTTAAAAGATATCCTAACATCTTTGTAGTATCGGATGAGATCTATGAACATATTAATTTTAGAGGGAAACATGCCAGTATTGCCACTATAGATGGTATGTATGACCGTACCATTACTGTAAATGGCGTGTCCAAAGCCTTTGCTATGACCGGATGGCGTATTGGATATTTAGGTGCGGCCGACTGGATCGCCAAAGCCTGTACAAAATATCAGGGTCAGATCACTAGTGGAGCAAATGCCATTGGCCAGCGCGCTACCATTACCGCACTGGAAGCACCAGTTAGCAAGATCCAGTTTATGATCGATAAATTCAAAGAACGAAGAGATCTTATTCTTGGATTGTTAGGCACCATAGATGGATTTAAGCTTAATGTACCCGAAGGTGCTTTTTATGTATTCCCGGACGTTTCCAGTTATTTTGGCAAAGAGCTGCAAGGCACGCGAATCAACAACGCATCGGATTTTGCGATGTACCTGCTGGAGCAGGCTAATGTGGCAACCGTAACGGGGGAGGCTTTTGGAAATCCCAATTGTATCCGTATTTCATATGCAGCCTCAGAAAGTGAGATAAAAGAGGCCGTTGCCAGGATCAAAAAGGTCCTTTAAATTTTCTTATGTTTTCTTCCAGAAGTAAGGGGTCATCAGGATAAGAACGGTAAACAATTCCAGTCTTCCGGCAAGCATCAGAAACCCACACCACCACTTCCCTAATGCAGGTAGGCTGTTAAAATTATTGAGTGGACTAAGAGAACCAAATGCCGGCCCTACATTGCCCAAGGCAGATGCTGCACCCCCGATAGAAGAGTCAAAATCGAGTCCCAGAAACCCCAGAACTAAAGCACCGATAACAAACAGAAGCATATACAGCACAAAAAATCCTATTACATTGTAAACCACATGCTCGGTTACAGTCTTATTATTAAATCTAACAGGGATTATTGCGTTTGGATGAAGGGTTCGCTTAAACTCTAACAATCCATTTTTTATGATCAGAATATGCCGCATTATTTTGATCCCTCCTGCGGTAGAACCCGCAGATCCTCCGGCAAACATCAGACCAAAAAAGAACACTGTTATAAAGGGTGTCCATGCGGTAAAATCGGCTGTCACAAATCCCGTTGTGGTGACAATCGCTACTACCTGGAACAGTGAATGTCTGAAAGAGCTTTCCGCATCGCCCAGAACCATTGGGTGATATTCAGTTATCGGTACATTGGCCTTAAAGTAGATCACCAGAGCAACAATAACAGAAAAGATGACAATAAACGCCGTATAGTATTTAAATTCTTCATCTCGTATGATCTTTTGCACCTTTCCTTTAAAAGCAAAATAGCTAAGAACAAAATTGCTTCCTGCCAAAAACATAAAAAAGATAACGATATATTGAATGAGCGGCTGATTATTCCAATAGGCCAGACTTGCGTTCTTTGTTGAAAAGCCACCCGTTGAAAGTGTCGCCAGCGAATGATTCATTGCATCAAATAAAGACATCCCCGCAAGTTTTAATAGGATTGTTTCTGCAACTGTATAGCCAAAATAGATTAGCCAAAGTCGTTTGGCCGTATCCGTTATCCTTGGATGTAATTTATCTGCATTTGGACCAGGAGCCTCTGCGGCAAACAATTGCATCCCGCCAATTCCCAACAACGGCAAAATGGCTATGGCCAGTACAATGATCCCCATACCTCCAATCCAATGGGTTAAACTTCTCCAAAATAAAATTCCTTCAGGGAGTATTTCAATATCATCAATGATAGAGGCACCAGTAGTGGTGTACCCGGACATGGTTTCAAAAAAGGCATTGGTAATATTTGGGATCGTTCCCGAGAACAAGTATGGAAGCACTCCCGAGGCAGCCATTATGATCCATCCGAAGGTTACTATAATGTACCCTTCTTTCCTATTTACCTCTTTATCATGTCCCCTTGTAAAGAACATTGCCAAAACCCCAATGAACATTGTTACTATGGCCGCCAACGTAATCTCAAGTGTAACCCCGTCCTGATAGATACCACTCACCAGTGCAGCCAGGATCATAAAACCCCCATTAAAAAGAAGGAGCAATCCCATGAGGTGAGTAATTATTTTGGAATTAAACCCCATACTATAAAAATAACCTTTCTATTTTCTGAATGGCCTGCGGCAAACAGCAAACAACTACCTTATCCCCCTCCTCTATTTCAAAATCGCCCAGGGCTACCATACCTTTATCTTTGCGAATAATACCGCCAATGATCGCATTTCTCGGGAAGTCTAAATCCTTAATAATCTGACCATTCATTTTGGAAGAAGGCTTTACCTTAAACTCAAGAATCTCTGCATTGAGGTTATTGAGCCTTGTCATAGCCACTACCTCTCCTTTTCGGATATATCGAAAGATATTGTTGGCTGCCAGAAGTTTCTTATTGATAAGCGTATCGATCCCTATGGATTGGGATAACTGAAAGTAATCCATATTCTCAACAAGGGCGATGGTCTTTTTTATATGTTTCGATTTTGCCACCAAACAAGACATGATATTGGTCTCAGAATTTCCTGTGACCGCAATAAACGCATCCATAGATTCCAGACTCTCTTCCTCCAATAATTCCACGTTTCTACCATCCCCATTGATAACCAAAGCATTGGGCAGAATATCTGCGAGATCAAAGGCCTTTTCTTTATTCTTTTCAATTAGTTTTACATTGAATTTCTTTGCACACAGATCACGAGCTGCTTTGAATCCTACCTTACTCCCGCCGAGTATCATAACATTCTTCAAGTCCTCTTTCTTTTTGCCTGTAAGTTTATACAGTTCATCAACGCCTTTTTTATCAGTAATAAAATACACCTGATCGTCTGCCTTAAAAATAGTATCACCTCTGGGGATCAGCGTAAATTGGGTGCCTCCTCGTTGCATGGCAATTGGCATAAAATGCAATTCTGGAAAAATGGAAGCGGCTTCTTTAACCGATTTTCCAATAAAAGGAGCACTCTTAGGCAAGGAAACACCCACCATGATAAGTGCACCATTTTCAAATTCATAGGTATCGTGAAATGCCGATTGATTTAGGAGCAACTGTATTTCGGAAGCTGCCAATTCTTCCGGAGAGATCAACTCATCTATTCCCAATTCGGAAAATTTTATATTTTCCCTGTGATCTAAAAACTCGGTATTGGAGATCCTGGCAATGGTTTTCTTAGATCCCATCTGTTTTGCCAACATACACAAGGTAATATTGGTAGTTTCGGAAGAAGTTACCCCGATAACCAGATCGGACTTCTCTATATGTGCCTCTTGTAAGATAGATATTGAAGTGGCGTCTCCTCTTAACACCTTTATATCCAAATGATTGTCTGCATATATAAGACAATCTTTGTTAGTGTCTATTAGAGTGATATCCTGTGATTCATAGGATAGTAATTTTGCCAAATGAAATCCTACTTCACCTGCGCCAGCGATTATAATTTTCATGAGCTAAAAAGGTCTTTTATCATATTGTACAGACCATATAAGTAGTTCTATTCTGATCTATAAAGCCACGGCACTTACCTAAGAAAGAGTTGCATGGTTTTGCGGGTCAAAATTACGGAAATTTATTTCAACCCTTCCTAAAATCCACGGTACTTTGTTCTGTTCAAGAAATTACATATAGCAAATAGCCCTCATGATTACGAAGGCATTGTAGTATCTTTGCCGCAAAATTGATGAAATGGCCAAGAACGTTAAACCTTACAAGGACTCTGCAAAGGGCAAAAAAGAACAGGTTACTACTATGTTCGATGCAATTTCTGGAGAGTACGATGGTTTAAACCGAGTTATTTCTTTTGGAATTGATGTAAAATGGCGAAAGAGGGTTGTCTATATTCTGAAAGAACGAGCACCAAAAAAAATCCTTGATATTGCAACAGGTACAGGTGATCTGGCAATTAATCTGGTAGAAACCGGTGCCGAGAAAATAGTAGGTCTGGACATTTCAACCGGGATGCTATCCGTTGGAAAGAAAAAGGTGATCCAAAAGCATTTGGAAGGCACCGTTGAAATGGTCGTTGGAGATAGTGAAAACCTGCAATTTGAAGAGGCTAGTTTTGATGCGGTAACGGTGGCTTTTGGGGTACGTAATTTTGAACACCTGGAAAAAGGGCTGCAAGAGATCTACAGGGTGCTAAAACCTGGTGGAACACTGGTCATTCTGGAGACCTCGGTCCCATCAAAGACCCCCTTTAAACAGGGTTATGCAATTTATACAAAGTTTATCCTACCCGCAATAGGAAAACTCTTCTCCAAAGATCGTTCCGCCTATCGATACTTAAGCGAATCTGCATCTGTTTTTCCACACGGTATAGAATTCAACAATATTTTAAAGAAAATCGGGTTTATAGGTATGGAGAATAGGCCACAAACATTCGGAGTGGCGTCTATTTATATCGCCACAAAGTAAGCTTATGAGAAGATTTTTCTTCCTTTTGGTCCTGTTGTTTTTGATAAAAGGACAGGTCCTACAGGCGCAATTTAATGAGAAGCCAATCCTCAATCTGGAAAACGAGGACAAGGCATTGTTGAATTGGGGCTACTTTTTGGGTTTTAACCAATACGATTTCAAGTTTAACTACAAGAACGATCTTCAGGATATTTTAGTCAATAAAACAATAGGTTTCAATGTTGGTCTTATTGGTGAACTACGACTCAATAAATTTTTCGATCTACGTTTTGAACCCGGTTTATTTTATGGTTCAAGAACCCTTGGTTTTCCAGGTTTTTCTGAAGAAAATGATGCTATCAGAGAGGTAAAATCTACCTATATTAACTTTCCTTTACTTTTAAAAGCAAGCACTAAGAGATTAGGCAACTGGAAACCATTTCTGGTGGGGGGTGTTTCAGCATCCATGAATCTGGGTAGTAATGAAGCTAGCCTGGACGACAACAGCAGTGGTACCTTTCGGATGAAAAAGCAGGTATTTAATTACGAACTTGGGTTTGGTATTGATTTTTATACGGAATACTTTAAGTTTTCTCCCTCTATAAGAGGGGTCTTTGCCATAACCGATGAATTGATCCCCGATAATGACCCCAGCAGTTCATGGACCGGCAATATTGATGCCTTAAGAACACGCGGGGTTTTTGTAAATTTCACTTTTGAGTAGCACCTGCTCTTTTTCTTCTTAATTCATTCAAAAGAATGGCCGTTGCCGTAGCTACATTAAGACTTTCGGTGGTAGGCTTACCAAATTGAGGAATACTCACTTTCTTATCTAACAAGGCTTCTAAACCTTTGGAAATCCCGTGCGCCTCATTACCCATGATCAACATCCCCTTTGAAGGCCAATTGTATTGGTAAACAGGATCGCCTTCCATAAAAGCCCCTACTGCTGCAAGATCCGACTTCTTCACCAATGTTTCCACATCCATATACACTATGTTCACCCGTGCAATAGAACCCATCGTTGCTTGTAAAACTTTAGGATTGTAACAATCTACGGTGTCAGTAGAACATACAAGCTGTGGTATTCCAAACCAGTCGCACAACCTGACGATGGTCCCCAAATTTCCAGGATCTTTTATTCCATCTAAAACAAGGATCCAGTCATTAAAGTGGACCGGAGCCGAATCTGGGATATTAAAGATCGCAACTGCCTTATTTGGAGATTTTAAACCACTTATTTTATGCAGCTCTGCCTCACTTATCTTCTCATATTCAAAGGCTTTAGAAGGAAGGAGTTCTGGGTTTGTCGTATAAAGACCATGCAACTTTAGTTCGGTCTGAAGTAGCTCATTTACCATCTTTACCCCCTCAACCACAAACAGGCCGTTTAAGATCCGGTATTTTTTTTGTTGTAAGCTTTTTATAAACTTTATTTGACTTTTTACAACCATCCAAATAATGTATTTTTGATTCTTATGAATACCCCCTTTCATCTTAAAGGCTACACTGCTAAAATAGGTATCTTCTTGCTTATCGCCGTGCTTAGTTCCTGCAATGCCTTAAAAAGAGTGGAAGAAGGTGAATTACTCCTCACAAAAAATAGCATTATTACAGATGGGGAAAAAGTGGTAGATGAAGATATCAAGAGTCTTATTGTTCAGGAACCTAATACGCGTGTCCTTGGATATCCATTGCGATTAAATTTATACAACCTGGCCAAGAAAGATCCTGATTCCTTATTTCAGGACTGGTTGCACAGAAAACCAAAAAGAGAAGAGCGCCTGGCATCTTTCTTATCACAAAAACAGGTGGAAGCCCTGGGCGAATCCTTTCTGGTAACGGGCTATAGTGAATGGCTGAAGAAGATTGGTGAAGCTCCGGTAATCATAGACACTTCCAGAACCAGAAAATCACTACAGCGACTAAGTGCTTTCTACGGAAGTAAAGGCTATTTTAATAATTCAACCACTTTTGAGATAGTTGAGGAAAAAAGAAGTCAGCGTGCGGCAATTGATTATCTGATTACCCTGGGAAAACCATATATCATTGATTCCTTATCTAAAAATATAGCATCCCCTGCTATAGACTCTATTTACAGCTTAAACAAGAAAGCGTCTTTTATTGAGGAAAATAAACAATTTGATCTGGTCGACTTCAATAATGAAAGACAACGTCTAACGGAGCTATTCAGGAATACCGGCGTCTATAATTTTCAGGAGAGCTCTATTACTTATGATATTCTTCGTGATACAACGGAAGTAGGAGACGATCAGAATATGAAAGTTGAACTCAATATTGAAAATTTAAGGAAACGAGGGGATAGTGCCGTAACAACGTCTGAATATAAAGTTTTTTCCTTCGAAAAGATCAATATTTATGCCGACTATAATTTTGGAGATGAGGAAAGTGATCTCCAATCTCAAGAATTTGAAAACTACACAATATACTTTAAGGATAGGCTGCGTTACAAACCAAAGGCTCTGACCGATGCCATCTTTCTTGAAAAGGATAGCCTATACCGGGATCTGGACAGGCTGCGAACCTACCGTCAAATTACTAACCTCAATACCTTTAAATATCCAAATATTCAGATCATTGAAGACAGCACACAAACAAAACTGATCTCTAATATTTATCTCACTGCAAGACCAAAATATTCTCTGGGTCTAAACCTCGATGTAACTCATTCTAACATTCAACGCCTAGGTATAGGCTTTAGTAGTTCCTTAATTACCAGGAATGTTTTTGGAGGAGCAGAAACCCTAAGTCTGTCTGCGCGGGGAACCTTTGGCTTGTTAAGTGACACCTCCCTCCCGGAAGACTTTTTCTCTGAGATTGGAGCTGATATTAATCTGACCTTCCCCAGGTTATGGTTTCCACTGTTGAATACAAAAAAGATTGTTCCCTATTATATGCTTCCTCAAACAAGGATCTCTGCTGGAACGAGTTTTCAAAAGAACATTGGCCTGGATAAACAAACCTTAAATACCATTCTGGGATACAATTGGGTTCCTGATAGTTTCAAAAAAAACTCTATTGAACTACTAAATATACTATATGTAAGAAATGTAAATCCGGATCGTTTTTTTAATGTATATGGCAGTAGTTATAGGCAAGTAGATGATATTGCAAGTGCCGATATCTATGAGAACGATCCTACATTATCCGGTTTTTACGAAGCCACAGATGATCCAAATGATCCTAAACTTATTATTCCCGATGGAACTACCGGGTTTACTCAGGCAATTTTAGATGGAAGTATTACCTCCAGTACGGAAGACTTCATTGATATTAGCAGAATTGAAGAACGGCGCGCGCGACTCACAGAAAACAATTTGATCTTTTCCAGCAACTATACTTTTACAAAAAACAACAAAATTGGTATCAATGATAATAGTTTCTATCAGTTCAGATTTAAATTAGAAAGTGCCGGCAATCTTCTTTCTGCCTTGTCTTATATTTTTCCTTTCGAAGAAAACAATGACAATAATTTATTGGTTTTCGGAGTGCCCTATTCCCAATACATAAAGACCGAATTCGATTTTATAAAACACTGGGATCTCAATAGGTCCAATGTACTGGCTTTTCACAGTTTCATTGGAGTAGCAGCCCCTTATGGAAATTCAGAAAGCGTTCCTTTTGTACGAAGTTATTTTGCCGGAGGGTCTAATGATAACAGAGCATGGTTTCCTTACTCACTGGGCCCTGGTAGTTCTAGTGATATAAATGATTTTAATGAAGCCAACCTAAAACTAGCTTTTAATCTTGAATATCGTTTCCCTATAGTAGGCAATATAAAAGGAGCCTTGTTTGCAGATGCAGGGAATATTTGGAATATATGGGATAATGTAGACGACCCGGCCAAAACCTTTAGTGGATTTAATTCTTTAGGTGATATTGCCTTAGGAACGGGCTTCGGTCTGCGCTATGATTTTACCTACTTTGTATTTAGGGTAGATGCCGGATTTAAAACTTATAATCCTGCTGAAGTAGCTTCTAAAAGATGGTTCAGAGATTACAATTTCGGTAATGCGGTCTTACAAATAGGGATCAATTATCCCTTTTAGAGCTAATTATTTTATTACTTTTGCGCGAGTAACCATACTAACAGATCAAACAAAATACTATGTCACATACTATAAAACCAGGTGTTGCTACGGGTAATGAAGTTCAAGAGATCTTTAATTATGCCAAGGAAAAAGGATTTGCCCTTCCCGCAGTAAATGTAACAGGTTCTAATACCATAAATGCGGTTCTCGAAACTGCTGCTGCACTTAATTCCCCGGTGATCATCCAATTTTCGAATGGAGGATCTCAGTTTAATGCAGGAAAAGGCCTTTCTAATGATGGGCAGCAGGCTGCCATTAAGGGTGCCATAGCCGGTGCAAAACATATTCATGAATTAGCAAAGGCATATGGTGCCACTGTAATCTTACATACAGATCATTGTGCCAAAAAACTTCTTCCATGGATAGATGGACTTCTTGATGCGAGTGAAGCTCATTATAAGGCAACAGGGAAATCGCTCTTTAGCTCACATATGATTGATCTATCGGAAGAACCCCTGGAAGAGAATATCGGGATCTGTAAGGAGTATCTATCCAGAATGAGTAAAATTGACATGACCCTCGAAATTGAACTCGGAATAACAGGAGGAGAAGAAGATGGAGTAGATAACACGGATGTAGATGATTCTAAGTTGTACACCCAACCCGAAGAAGTAGCCTATGCCTACGAAGAGTTATCCAAAGTTAGCCACAGATTCACAATTGCCGCAGCCTTTGGAAATGTACATGGGGTATACAAACCGGGGAATGTAAAACTTACTCCTAAGATCCTTAAAAATTCTCAGGAGTACATTACAAAGAAATACGGTGTAGAACACAATCATATAGATTTTGTATTTCACGGTGGATCTGGTTCTACAGTAGAAGAAATTAGAGAAGGTATTGGATATGGAGTTATAAAGATGAATATTGATACCGACCTGCAGTACGCTTTTATGGAAGGGATCAGGGATTATATTCAGGGGAAAGGAGCTTATTTACAAACTCAGATCGGTAATCCTGATGGAGATGATCAACCCAATAAGAAATATTACGATCCCAGGGTTTGGTTACGCGAAGGAGAAAATACTTTTGTAGCTCGATTAAAGAAGGCCTTTGAGGATCTAAATAATGTGAATACCCTATAAGTTTAATCTTGCACTTTAAATGTAGACACTATGACGGCTTGGTTTAAACGAACAGAAAAAGGAATTCAAACTGCCACGGAGCAGAAGAAAGATACCCCCAGAGGGCTTTGGTATAAGTCCCCAACGGGGAAGATCGTAGAATACGATGAGCTCGCAAAGAACTTTTACGTAAGTCCGGAAGATGATTACCATGTACGTATTGGTAGTAAGGAATATTTTGAAATTCTTTTTGACGACAACAAGTTCAGCGAATTAGACACAAAACTAACTTCCAAGGATCCACTAAAGTTTGAGGACACCAAGAAGTACAGCGATCGTTTAAAGGCAGCACAAAAGAAGACAGGATTAAAGGATGCCGTACGAACTGCTATAGGCAAATCTATGGGCAAAGACCTGGTGGTGGCCTGTATGGATTTCACCTTTATAGGGGGATCTATGGGAAGTGTTGTGGGAGAAAAGATCGCACGTGCCATTGATGTAGCCATCAAAAAAAAGGTGCCTTTTGTTATGATTTCAAAGTCAGGTGGTGCAAGGATGATGGAAGCCGCTCTTTCTTTGATGCAATTGGCCAAGACCTCTGCAAAACTGGCACAGCTGGCTGAAGCGCAGATCCCATATATTTCATTGTGTACAGATCCTACCACAGGAGGCACTACAGCCTCTTATGCCATGTTGGGTGATATCAATATATCAGAACCCGGTGCCTTAATAGGATTTGCCGGACCTCGCGTAGTAAAAGAGAGCATGGATTTCTAGACTTTATTGTGCACAGAAGTGAATTGAAAAAGAAGATCAATCTCTATATAGATCTGATTGAAAATAATCCGGTAAGATAAAAAAAAGGCCCTGATGAATTCAGGGCCTTTTCATTTAGTAACAAACAATTAGTTTTTAAATCTTCGAAGAAAGATCTCCTTTGTTGTACCGTCAGGATACGTCAGCATCCCTTTGGCATCGCAACTTCCATCACCAAAGTCGAGACTAGCAGTAGCATCATTTCTTGAAAAATTCAAAATTCCACTTACAATAAATCGGCAAGATAGTTCTCTTCGCAATGGGGTAACCGTCTCTTTCATAAAGACATTCCCCTGTGGACCGGTAAAGGTTCCTTTTCCGGAAATAAGATACACATTGTCTCCCCAAAAACCGGTTCCAACTCCTTCTATCCATTCTCTTGTTCTGTTCCCGGAAAAGCTGGCGGTGTCGCCATTTGGCCAGATGGCAGAATAGCTGGCGTTAGCATCAGATTGTGGATTACCGTTCTCATTAGAACGCATCCTTTCTATAGAAGCACCTCCTTCAATGGCTACACCATTAAATGTAAAGTTTTCCAAAGAAAGACTTAGGGTATTAGTGGCTTGTTCCATGTCTTTGGCGTAGCTAAGAAAAATGATGCCACTAAGCACATTACCGTTGGGTAATTCACAGCCTTCACCAAAATCGATAGTACGTTCTTTGGTCGTTGAGGTTACAACTGTGGTAATGGTAACACAATCTGGTAAGAAATCTGAATTGTAAGAAAACTTGGAAGTGGATATCACCTCATCTGAAGTATAGACATCTTCAGCGATGTTCAAGATCTCCTCGGAGATCAATTCAGATTCATCACTGGCCTTCAGTTCGGCCACTTCAAATGTTTCTTGTTCCACAAATGGTGTGGATTCTTCTTTGTTACAGGAAAATAGCAAAGCAGCTGCCATAAGCATTCCTCCTGCGTAGTTCAATGTTTTGAGACTCTTTTTCATAATATAGTTATTAAAGATTACTCTCCTAGGACATATATTTTTAAGAAAGGTTTAACACAAGACCAAAAAAAAAATATCCCAGGGGTGTATTCTAAAAATATCCCTATCTTTGCCGCTCGATTGAAAATCAATCAGATACATAATAATCATTAAATAAAATATTGGCATGTATTTAACCAAAGAGGTGAAGAAGGAAATCTTCAAAAAGCATGGTGGAAACGAGAACAATACCGGTTCCACAGAAGGGCAGGTTGCATTGTTTACTCATAGGATCAACCACCTAACAGGTCATTTAAAGAAAAACCATAAGGATTACAATACAGAAAGATCTCTGGTAATGCTCGTAGGTAAAAGGAGAAGTCTTTTAGATTATTTAAAAAAGAAAGACATTCAAAAATACCGCGAACTAATAGTAGAATTGAATATCAGAAAATAAAAGGTAAGGGGAGGACGTGTCTTCCCCTTTTTTCATTCTCAAGTCCCTGTAAAGGGCAACATTAAAAAGCTTACACTCAGTTTTTCATTGGTCCACAACACAACAACACAACTTCGGCCGACCATGAGGGCGGCAGACCATTGTTTAACAACCCTGTATAAAGACAGGATTAATTAAAAAGTATGATTCCAAAAACATTTAAAGAGGTCATTGACCTTGGTGACGGTAGAACTATTTCTATCGAAACCGGAAAACTGGCAAAACAGGCCCACGGTTCTGTTGTTGTGCAATCGGGTAAATGTATGTTACTGTGTACAGTAGTATCCAATTACGAACAAAAAGACCTTGGTTTTCTTCCGTTAACGGTAGATTACAGAGAAAAATTTGCTGCTGCAGGACGTTATCCTGGAGGTTTCTTTAAAAGAGAAGCAAGACCAAGCGACGGTGAAGTACTTACCATGCGTTTAGTAGACCGTGTATTACGTCCATTATTCCCAAAAGATTATACCGCAGAAACACAAGTGATGATTCAATTAATGTCTCATGATGATGATGTGATGCCGGAAGCAATGGCTGGATTAGCAGCTTCAGCTGCAATTCAATTATCAGATTTCCCATTTGAATGCCCAATATCTGAAGCAAGAGTGGGTCGTGTTAATGGTGAATTTGTTATTAACCCAACACGTGCTCAATTAGAAGAATCTGATCTAGAGATGATGATTGGTGCTTCTGCTGATTCAGTAATGATGGTGGAAGGTGAAATGGATGAAATTTCTGAAGAAGAAATGGCTGATGCAATTAAGTTTGCTCATGAAGCGATTAAAGTACAATGTGCTGCTCAAGTTAGATTAGCTGAAGCATTCGGAAAGAAAGAGGTGCGTGAATATGAAGGGGAAAGAGAAGACGCCGATTTAGAGAAGAAAGTCTATGATATGGCTTATGATAAAGTATATGCGATTGCAAAAGCTGGATCTGCTAAACAAGAAAGAAGTGCTGCATTTCAAGAAATAAAAGAAAACATAAAAGCGACGTTTTCTGAAGAAGAATTAGAAGACTTTGGTGATTTAGTTTCTGATTATTATCGCAAAGCTGAAAAAGCTGCAATTCGTGATTTAACCTTAAACGAAGGTTTACGTTTAGATGGCCGTAAGACCGATGAAATTAGACCAATTTGGTGTGAAGTAGATTACTTACCATCAACGCATGGCTCTTCAATCTTTACACGTGGCGAAACTCAAGCTTTAGCAACTGTAACATTAGGGACATCAAGAGATGCAAACCAAATAGATATGCCATCTCAAGAAGGTGAAGAGCGTTTCTATTTACATTATAACTTCCCTCCTTTTTGTACTGGAGAAGCAAGACCTATTCGTGGAACTTCACGTAGAGAAATTGGACATGGTAACTTAGCACAACGTGCTTTAAAAGGAATGATCCCAGCAGATTGTCCTTATACAGTAAGAATTGTATCTGAAGTTTTAGAATCTAACGGTTCTTCTTCTATGGCAACAGTTTGTGCTGGTACAATGGCGTTGATGGATGCAGGTGTACAAATGAAAAAACCAGTTTCTGGTATCGCAATGGGATTAATTTCTGATGCTGATTCTGGAAAATATGCTGTATTATCTGATATTTTAGGTGATGAAGATCACTTAGGGGATATGGATTTTAAAGTAACTGGTACTGCAGATGGTATCACAGCTTGCCAGATGGATATTAAAGTAAAAGGATTATCGTACGAGATCCTGGTTAATGCATTGAAACAAGCACGTGATGGTCGTTTACATATCTTAGAGAAATTAACTGATACAATTGCTACACCAAATGCTGATGTAAAAGAGCATGCGCCTACAATGGTAACAAGACGTGTTCCTAACGAATTTATCGGCGCCTTAATTGGACCTGGTGGAAAAGTAATTCAGGAAATGCAAAAAGAAACTGAAACAACTATTGTTATTAACGAAGATCCAGTAACGGAAGAAGGAATAGTTGAAATTTTAGGTGTTGGTAAAAAAGGTATTGAAGCTGTAATGGCAAGAATAGATGCTATTTTATTCAAACCTGAAGTTGGAAGCATTTATGAAGTTAAAGTAATCAAGATGCTTGATTTTGGCGCCGTGGTAGAATATATGGATGCCCCCGGAAACGAGGTGTTGCTCCATGTTTCTGAACTGGCCTGGGAACGCACAGAGAATGTTTCCGATGTTGTAAACATGGGCGATGTTTTTGATGTGAAGTACTTTGGATTAGATCCAAGGACCAGAAAGGATAAAGTTTCCAAAAAGGCCCTTTTACCAAAACCTGAAGGCTACGTAGAAAGACCTCCAAGAAATGATCGAAGTAGAGGTAACGATAGAAGAGGCCCAAGACAACGCAGAGATTAATATTTTCCTAATAAAAGCCCTAAACCCTGACCATTGGTCGGGGTTTTTTGATTTTTTTAACATTTTAATGAAAATTTCGGGTCTTAATTGTAACATTCCCTCTTTTTTTACGTATAAGTATATGCAGTCAATGCACATTGAACCTAAATAGAAAGGAACTTAACAGATGAGACAGTTAAAGATTACTAAACAGGTGACGAATCGGGAAACCGCGTCGCTGGACAAATACTTACAAGAAATTGGAAAAGTAGACCTGATCACGGCTGATGAAGAAGTAGAATTGGCACAGAGAATCAAGGCAGGTGATCAAACAGCCCTGGAAAAACTTACCAAAGCAAACCTGAGGTTTGTAGTTTCTGTGGCGAAGCAGTATCAAAATCAGGGTCTTACCCTACCCGATTTGATAAATGAAGGAAACCTGGGACTTATAAAAGCGGCTCAACGTTTTGATGAAACCCGAGGGTTTAAGTTTATCTCCTATGCTGTATGGTGGATACGTCAATCCATACTGCAAGCATTGGCAGAACAATCTAGAATTGTTCGTTTACCATTAAATAAGATAGGGTCTATAAATAAGATCAATAAAACCTTTGCGTTTCTAGAGCAAGCCCATGAGCGTATGCCGTCTGCTGAAGAAATAGCTAAGGAATTAGACATGACCGTGGAAGACGTGAAGCAGTCGCTAAAGAACTCTGGACGCCATGTATCTATGGATGCTCCATTGATAGATGGTGAAGATTCTAATCTTTACGATGTTCTGCGCAGTGGTGAATCGCCTAATCCAGACAAAGATCTACTTCACGAATCCTTAAGAACAGAGATCGAAAGAGCCCTGGAAACCCTTACACCAAGAGAAGCAGATGTCATAAGGTTGTATTTTGGCCTTGCCGGTCAACATTCTATGACCCTGGAAGAAATTGGCGAGACTTTCGAACTTACCAGAGAACGAGTACGTCAAATAAAGGAGAAGGCTATCAGAAGGTTAAAGCATACCTCCAGGAGCAAGATCTTAAAAACATACTTGGGATAAACATTCTTATAGCAATAGGTTAGATGTCTGGTCGCATAATTGGAATACTGGAGTTTTTAACTTAATTTGCATACAATAACAACAGTTTATCATGACTGTTCGTTTTTTGATTGATGAATAAACTCCGGCTGATTACCGGAGTTTTTTTATGCCACCTGAATAACCCTATTTCATTACCTTTGTAAGCAATTCGTAAGTATAAACCCATGAGTACTATTAAAATAGCCCCCTCCCTCCTGGCAGCCGATTTTGGCAATCTTCAAAGAGATGTTGAGATGGTGAATCAGAGTGAGGCAGCATGGCACCATTTAGATATTATGGATGGTCTTTTTGTACCAAACATTTCTTATGGGATGCCCCTGGTAAAGACCATTTCAAAATTTGCTACCAAACCACTGGATACACATTTGATGATCGTGGATCCGGATCGGTATATCCAAACCTTTTCAGATCTTGGCGTCTATTTGCTTACTGTGCACTATGAGGCATGCTCACATTTACACAGAACCGTGCAAGCAATAAAGGCGACAGGGATGAAAGCCGGGGTGGCTCTAAATCCTCATACGAATGTTGAGTTATTGAAAAATATCATAGGAGATCTGGACCTGGTGCTTATTATGAGTGTCAACCCCGGTTTTGGAGGCCAAAGTTTTATTCCAAATACCTATGATAAGGTCAGGACGCTAAAACAAATGATCAAAGAACACAATGCTTCTGCCTTAATTGAAGTAGATGGCGGTGTAAGTATGGACAATGCCGCGAAGCTAATTGAAGCCGGGGCAGATGTTTTGGTGGCAGGGAGCTACGTTTTTAAGTCGAAGAACCCCACAGCAACAATCGCCGAATTAGCACATGTTGTTATTTCCTAAAACATGGAAAGATAATATTTCAACAGATCGGTTGTAGTTAACATCCCTACGATTTTTTCCCCGTCTACTACAGGAAGAGCATGAAACTTCCGATTAACCAGTAAGGAGGTTACCTCTCTTATCGTGTTTTTTGGGCTAATAGTTTCCGGTGTGCGAATCATAAGGTGATTTATACTAAACATTTCGTAGATATCAGACTTTATATCTCCTTCCTCACGATAGGCTCCATCAGCAAAGCTAATTCGCAGCAGATCATTTATGCTGAGCATGCCCACGATCTTTTTGTGGTCTGTAACCGGCATATGTCTTATGTTGTGCTTTTTAAACAAATGTTCTGCTCTTTCTAAACCATCTTTGACATCAACAGAAATAATATGCTTGCTCATGATGGTTGTTACGGGTATATCTATTGTAATTGTCATGATGCGAATCTTTTAGTTTGATATCTTAAATATCCGATTCTTTATCTCTTGAAAGAATGATAAATATCAGGTTTAGCAAACCAATGTATTTTCAGGTATTTTATTAATTAATGCCTAGTTTTGTTATGAATTAATGCGAAAATGGACTAAGAAATAAAAAATGATAAAGGAGCTAGATCTGATCATAGTTGGAGGGGGACCTATTGGTATCGCTTGTGGCCTGGAAGCGAAGAAAAAAGGAATAAGCTACCTTATATTAGAGAAGGGGCCTATTGTGAATTCTCTATTTAATTATCCTGTGAATATGCAGTTCTTTTCATCTTCCGAGAAACTAGAAATAGATGAAATTCCCTTTATCAGTAAAGAGGCTAAGCCCAGGCGAAATGAAGCACTCGAGTATTATCGAAGGATCGTCACCTCCAATAATTTAAATATTCATCTTTTTGAAAAAGTAACTTCCATTGTAAAAAAAGAAGGTGTTTTTGAATTGAAAACAGAGAAACAAGCATACAGAGCAAAGAACGTCATTATAGCTACTGGCTTTTACGATCTTCCAAATAAATTGAATGTTCCTGGTGAAGACTTGACAAAGGTTTCTCATTATTACAAGGATCCTCATTTTTATGCCAGTCAGAAATTGGCAGTGATCGGAGCCAGTAATTCAGCTGTAGATGCTGCCCTGGAATGCTGGCGCAAAGGGGCTGAGGTAAGTATGATCATCAGAGGACCAGAGGTTGGACAACGTGTTAAATACTGGGTACGTCCCGATATTATAAATAGAATTAAAGAGGGAAGTATCAAGGCCTATTACAATACGACGGTCTCTGAAATAAGGGAAAAGCAATTAATCCTCAATACCCCGAATGGAACTCAGAAAATTGACAATGACTTTGTACTGGCACTTACCGGGTACAAACCCAATTTTCATTTTCTGGAATCCTTGGGAATTCACTTATCTGATGATAAAAAACGATTGCCCGAATACAATGAAGATTCCATGGAAACTAATATTGCCGGCTTGTATCTGGCTGGAGTGATCTGTGGCGGCATGGAAACACACAAATGGTTTATTGAGAACTCTCGTATCCATGCGAAGATCATTATGGACCACATTGTTAAAAAACGTTCGGTTCCGGCTTGATAAAAAACACTCCACGATCCACTAAGGATTACCGCACTTGCGTGCGATGATCCCTCAACATTTCACTAAGGATTACCGCACCTGCGTGCGATGATCCC
>NZ_CAMYKH010000028.1:23211-29116 GCF_947258935.1 uncultured Muriicola sp. | reverse complement strand
CGTTATGGGTTTTCTTTTGCGGAGGAAGAGGGATTCGAACCCCCGGAGGTGTGACCCTCAACAGTTTTCAAGACTGCCGCATTCGACCACTCTGCCATTCCTCCTTAGCGGCAGCAAATATAAGAAGCTTTTTTTGTTCTCAGAAGTATTTTTTTTAGAATAATATCCCTTCCCTTTAAGGCAGATCGGTAATCCGGGATAATACTTTGGAGTCTTTCACTGACTGTTAGTAAATCTTTGTTATTTATGGAATTATTGAAAGGACCATATTAAATTTTTCATTAAATTCAAGCTATTCAAATTATGACTCCTTTATTATGGCAAATTTCAATCTTAACATCAATGGAAAAAACACCCAGATAGATGTGGATCCTTCCACTCCTATGCTTTGGGTATTAAGAGACCACTTAAATTTAGTGGGCACCAAATACGGCTGTGGAATATCCCAATGTGGTACCTGTACCATACACCTTGGTGATGTGGCAGTGCGCTCCTGCCAATTGCCGGTTTCTGTAGTAGGTAACCAGGCGATAACCACTATTGAAGGGTTGTCCGAAAACGGGGACCATCCTGTACAGCAAGCCTGGTTAGAACACGATGTGCCGCAATGTGGCTATTGCCAGGCGGGACAGATCATGAACGCAGCTGCGTTTTTAAAGCATAACGATAATCCCACAGATGAACAGATAGATGCCGCTATGAACGGGAACATCTGTCGCTGTGGCACATACACACGTATCAAGAAAGCAATCAAGACCGCAGCTAATTCCGAAAACGCTTAATAGCCGGCTCACTTTTAATACAACTATCATGACTAAGATAAAAACACACTACAACAGACGTTCTTTTATAAAAGTATCTGCCGCCGCAGGTGGAGGCATGCTTATTGGCTTTAGCTGGCTCAACGGATGTAAACCAAATTCACCCGAGTTACAGGCCGGTGTGGCCGTACCAAAGGAATGGTTTGAGATCAATGGGTATATCAAGATTGGAGAAACAGGTATGGTTACCATCTATTCGCCCAATCCGGAAATAGGTCAAAATGTTCGAACCTCCATGCCAATGATCGTGGCTGAAGAATTAGATGTGCCATGGGAAAATGTGGTAGTAGAGCAGGCACCTTTGAATACAGGATTCTATCAAAATCAATTTGCCGGTGGTAGTCTTTCTATCCGATTAAGCTGGAACGCCTTGCGTATGGCCGGTGCCGCTGGAAAATATATGCTATTGGAAGCCGCTGCCAAAGAGTGGGGATTGCAAAAAGGAGATCTTACTGCCAGTGAAGGCGTCATCAAAGAAACAAATGGAGAGCGAACCATCTCCTATGGTGAAATTGCTTCCAAAGCTGTTGGCATTGAAGTGCCTGAAGAGCTCGAACTGAAAGAACCAAAAGATTTTACTCTTATAGGTACCAGTCAGAAGAATGTGGACGGTATGAAAATAGTGACCGGCAAACCGTTGTTCGGCTGGGATTTCCACAGGGATGGAATGAAACTGGCAATGATCGAACATCCACCCGCTTTCGGGATGAAAGTAAAGGACTTTAATGAAGATGAGATAAAAAGTATGCCAGGAGTTAAAGATGCCTTTATCATCGATACCTCTATAGATGAACCCGGTATGTTCGACGAAAAAGGATTTATACAATTGGTCGCCATTGTAGGTGAATCTACCTGGCCTCTAATGCAGGCAAAAAAAGCGCTTAGAGTGAACTGGGAAACCGTAAGCACCCTGGAAAATTCTAATATGCACAGAGAGCGGCTAGAGAAAGCACTTACATCTGGGGAAGTAACGGAAAGTAGAAGGGATGGTAACCCCGAGGCAGCATTTAAAAAGGCGGCCAAGGTAATTGAACGCTCCTATACTGCTCCCTTTATTGCACATAATACCCTTGAACCCATGAATTTCTTTGCCAATGTTACGGCAGATTCAGCCGAATTGATTGGTCCAACCCAAACTCCGGAGGCCCTTGAGGGTTCTGTCGCCAAATTACTTGGCCTACCGCTAGAAAATATTACGGTAAATATGACCCGTATCGGAGGAGGTTTTGGCCGAAGACTCTATGTGCATTTTGGCCTGGAAGCCGCTGCGATCTCGAAAAAAATAGGTGGCCCGGTGCAGCTTATTTATACTCGGGAAGATGATATGACACAAGGGACCTATCGCCCTACTTATAAATCTGTCTATAAAGCCGGCCTGGATGAAAATAATAAACTGATCGCTTTTACCGTAAAAGGCGCTGGTATGCCAGATGGTCCCGTATTTCCGAACAGGTTCCCAGCGGGGACAGTCGAGAATTATTCAGCTGAAAAAATTAAAGCAGATACCAACATAACCACAGGCGCATGGCGCGCGCCAAGGTCTAATTTTACGGCAGGTGCAGAGCAGTCATTCTTAGATGAGGTGGCTGAACTGGCTGGCAAGGACCCCATAGATTTCAGATTAGAATTATTCGATCGTGCCATCAATGACCCTGTTGGTGCAGAGCATGAATACGAAGCGGAACGGTACGCCGGTGTTTTAAAACTCGTAAAGGAAAAAGCCAATTGGGGTACTTCTGCCGCAGGTGTTCATCGTGGCGTTGCGGCCTACTTCTGCCACTCTACCTATGTAGCAGAAATTTTCGATATGATCATAGAAAATGGTCAACCGGTTGTTCAAAAGGTTTGGTGTGCTGTTGATTGTGGAATTGTAGTAAATAAGGATGGTGCAAGGAATATGATAGAAGGTGGGGTAATTGATGGTATTGGTCATGGCATGTACAGTCAGTTGACCTTCGAAAATGGGGCACCCAAAGAAATGAATTTCGATAAATACCAATTGATACGTCATTCCCAGGCACCCAGGGAGATAGAAGTTTTCTTTGTTGAAAATGAAATTGCCCCTACCGGACTTGGAGAACCAGGCCTTCCTCCTGCAATAGGAGCGTTGGCAAATGCGCTTTACAAAGCTAAAGGCGTTCGGTATTATGATCAACCCTTTATGGGCACAGAAAGACGGGTATTGGGATAAAAAAGATCAGAGAACCTGAAATCCATTGGCAAAGGGGTCTTCCTCATCTATGGTAATATTGTTATGCCCATATTGCCTTGCCCAGCCTTGAATACCGGGTATAATGGCTTCATTACCCCCTACCTTGGTGAGGCCTTCAATGCTGCCGGTAAATTGGGAACCAATGATGCTTTCATGAATAAACGGAGTTCCCACTGCTAACTTACCCTGTGCATGCCATTGTGCCATACGTGCCGACGTGCCTGTGCCACAGGGAGACCTGTCTATGGCCTTCTCCCCATAAAAAACAGCATTCCTCGCCGTAGATCCCTCATGAATCGGTGTCCCTGTCCACAACAAATGGCTAACATCACGGATAGTTTTATTCTCTGGATGA
Source organism: uncultured Muriicola sp. (assembly GCF_947258935.1). Classification (GTDB taxonomy): domain Bacteria; phylum Bacteroidota; class Bacteroidia; order Flavobacteriales; family Flavobacteriaceae; genus Muriicola. The sequence continues at coordinate 25,728 of NZ_CAMYKH010000028.1, read as the reverse complement.
ATAAAGGTGTTAGCATATTTCTGATTGATCCGCCTGCGAATTTCCGGACTGATCTGAATAAGCTGACTCGCACTAAAATTCTGCAAGCCTTTAAAATTCTTTTGTTGATCTAATATGGCATAAAAATTTCCTCCGTAGGCCACATCAAAAACCAGGTCTCCTAAAATTGGACAATTAATCTCCAGTTTTTCCGCTGCTAAATAAGAAGGTACATTACTCAGTTGTACCCAGAGCACCTTTCCTTTTTTCATTTCATAGGTTGCAGTGATAAGTCCGGCCGGAGTTTCCATTCTTATATATCCCGCTTTTTTGGGGATAATGATCTTCTCTTCAATGGCGAGTGTAATGGTCCCTATGGAACCGTGTCCGCACATAGGCAGACACCCGCTTGTTTCTATAAAAAGTATCCCAAAATCGTTTTCAGGATCTGAAGGGGGGTAAAGAATACTGCCGCTCATCATATCGTGACCCCTGGGTTCAAACATGAGCCCTCTCCTTATCCAATCGTATTCGGTCAGAAAATGCTGGCGCTTTTCACTCATAGTTTTCCCAACTAACACTGGGCCACCTTTTACTACAAGTCGGACCGGATTACCACAGCAATGTCCATCTACACAATGAAAGGTATATTGCGCCATATCTCAATTATAGTTTAGCGCGAGTAAGCGTTCCGTCCACTCTTCTTAGAAGTTGTAAGGGATTGGCATTTTGCAAGGCAGACGGCAACAATTCATCCGGACAATTCTGGTAACACACTGGTCGCAACCATCTCTTTATAGCATCATCTCCTACTGCTGTGAATCGGCTATCCGTAGTAGAAGGATAAGGCCCTCCGTGCTGCATGGAGGCAGAAACCTCCACCCCAGTGGGTACTCCGTTAAAAACAAGTCGGCCTACCCTGGCCTCCAATTGTTTCAATAGAAAATCATATCCCCGCAATTCCTCAGTGGTCCCTATTACCGAAGCCGTTAATTGTCCTTCAAGGAGCTCAACGCATCTTTCGAGGTCTTCAATGTTCTGGCATTCCACCAGAAGGGAAAAAGGTCCGAAAACTTCTTGATGAAGTTTGGGATTTTCCCTGAATTCTGCAGCGCTTACTTTTAAAATAGCAGGCCTGCCCACATTGGGGTTTGTCTCTTTCGAAAATTCAACAACCAAAGAAGTTCCTTTTTGCTGTTGCATTTGCGACCTACCATCATCATACTTATTGGCAATAGCCGGGTGTAGCATACTAGCCGGGACAACCTCCTTAATTTCCCGTGCCAAAATCTCTGTGAAACGATTAAGATCGGAATTTTTTATTCCCATGAGGATGCCTGGATTGGTACAAAATTGACCACTCCCCAGAGTAACCGACTGTGCAACGGTCTTGGCCCATTTTTCGTTTTCTGTTTTTAATATCTCAGGTAATAGGACTACCGGATTAACACTTCCCATTTCGGCAAACACAGGTATTGGTTCTTTTCTTTGTGCAGCAAGATCGAAAAGGGCGCGTCCTCCATTTATACTTCCTGTAAATCCTACGGCTTTCAGGAACGGATTTTTTAGTAAGGCCTCCCCTACTTCATGCCCGCTACTATTGAGATGGGAAAACACACCTTCTGGCATAGAAGTATCTTTAGCAGCTTTAATAATTGCCGAAGACACCATACTTCCGGTCCCGGCGTGCATGGGATGTCCTTTTACAATTACCGGGCAACCTGCCGCAAGGGCACTTGCGGTATCTCCTCCTGCGGAGGAATATGCCAATGGAAAATTGCTGGCCCCAAAAACAGCCACGGGTCCAAGTGGCACCAAGATTTTACGCAGGTCTACTTTGGGTACGGGTAGTCTTTCGGGTTGGGCCGTATCAATGCTCGCTTCCACAAAAGATCCTTCGTCCAGGATCTGAGCAAACATTCGTAATTGATTAACTGTCCTGCCTCTTTCCCCTTTGGCTCTGCCTTCTGGCAGACCGGTCTCCGAGCAATATTGAGCTATCAGAGTTTGATCCAGGGCCATGATCTCATCTGCAATGGCCATAAGAAACTTGGCCCTATGTTTATAACTGGTTTCTGCATAGATCAAAGAGGCCTTGTGGGCCAAGGATACCGCTTCCTGAATCTCTTCTGGGGCAGCCTCGTAGTAGACCATTTCATTCTCAATATTTAAGATAGGGTTGATTGTCTTAAAAGTATTTGTTCCCCTTTTTGATCGTGTAAATCCAATGATATTCTTTCCGTCTAACATATTTCTCTGCTATTTACTTTTTAATTCCAGGTACTCAGGAAGCACAGGTCTGCTGGCAACCCCTCTATCTATGATCCTTTGCACACGTACTCTTTCATCTCCTTGAAGCGGTAATCGCGGAGGTCGTACATATTCCGTTCCTATACCTGTTGCCACTTCGGCCATCTTAATATTTTGTACCAATTGCGGATTTATGTCTAATTCTAATAATGGCATAAACCAACGGTAAATTGAAAGCGCCTCTTGTATTCGGCCTGCCTTTACCAACTCATAAATAGCAACCGTCTC